>JAPYPT010000450.1 GCA_029937535.1 Alphaproteobacteria bacterium | reverse complement strand
GCCGCAGCGGAATGGATTCCAGGCAATCGATGGATTGTCGAAGGCAATCTGACGCAAGCTAATGGCACAGCTGATGCCGGCGCTTTCGTTATTGCTGAGTTGGTTAAAGCCGACGGCACCCGGACCGAGATTGGTCGAGCAACTGTCCAGGCTGGCCCGGTACCGGGCTTTGACATTGTCAATCGCCCCATTTTTCCAGCCAGCCTGAATGACGTGGACGTAGACAACGACTGGGTTGAGGTTTCCGGGATATCCAGTGATGGATTGGACCAGTTTACAACCGTTGCTTTCATCAATGCTGACCCACCGCCACTAGTTTTTGTGGGGACTGAAGTCGTTATTGAGGCTATTGAAATCATTGCTGATGATCGTGTGGTCATCGCTGGTTTTGCTTCGCTCGATGGTGTGGCAGCCACTGGAACGGCGGTGATTACCACCACCAGCGACGCCATCGACGAAACCCGCGATGTAATACTCAAGAGGTTTGAGGTGCCCATTGAAGTTGGGCCGAACCCGCCAGCCGGTACCTTTGACTTCGTCCTTCGAGGTATCGTCGGTACTGCCGGTTTCGTCCAAGGCGAGCGGGTGATGGTGACCGTTAATGGCGTTGAATCCGATAACATGCGAGTTGACCTGGGGCCTGCGCCAGAATTTGTCCCGGCAGTCGCAACTGCTGCTGTGATTGCTGCGGCGGAAGACTGGGTTGCAGCCCTGGCGGCTGATGCTGCTGCTGCAGAGGCTGCGCGACTTGATGCTGCTGCGACTGCGGCTGCGGCGGATGCTGCTGCGGAGGCTGCTGCTGCGGAGGCTGCGGCTGCTGTGATTGAAGCTGCTGCGGTTGCTGCCGCTGAGGATGCTGCTGCTAATGCTGCTGCTGCGACTGCTGATGAGCTTGCTGCTGCTGCTGCGGTGGCTGTTGCGACTGCTGCTGAGCTTGAAGCTGATGCTGTTGCTGCAGAGGAGGCTGCTGCTGCGGACCCTGCGGCTGCCGAGGCTGCTGTTGTTGCACGGGCTTTGGCAGACGCTGCCCAGCTTGATGCTGCTGCGGCTGCTGCGAAGGCTGATGCTGCTGCTGCGGATGATGCTGCGACTGCTGCGGGTACTGTTACTGCTGCTGAGACTGCACAGGCTGCACAGGCTGTTGCTCTAGCCGCCGATGATAACGCGTTCCGTGATGCTGCCAGGGAGGATACTAATACTGCTGAGGATACTGCTGAGACTGCTGCGACTGGTGCTCAGACTGCTGCTGCGGATGCTGCGAATGATCCTACTACTATAGATGCGAATGCTGCTGTGACTGAGGCGAATGATGCTGTGACTGCTGCGAATGCTACTGCGGCTACTGCGGCGACTGCTGCGGATGATGCCAGGAATGCTGCGGCGACTGCGGCTTTTAATTTAACTCGTGCTGAGGATACCGGGCCGGAACCGCGTACTGAACAACAGATTATCGAGATTACTGATGCGAATGCTGCTGTGAATGCTGCGAATGCTGCAGTGACTGCTAAGGATGCTGCTGCTGTGACTGCTGCGACTGCTGCTGCAACTGCTGCGACTGCTGCTGCGACTGCTGCGACTACTGATGCTAATCTTGCTGCGGCTGCCGCTGTGGCTGCTGCGCAAGCTTCTGTTGATGCTGTTGTTGCTGCGGAGGCTGCCGAGACTGCTGCCGAAGATGGTGGCATACAGTTTGCGCAAGATGCTGCGCAAGCTGCTGTTGATGCTGCTGTTCAAGCTGAGGCTGCTCAAGCTGCTGCGACTGCTGCTGCGGATGTTGCTAATGCTGCTGCTACGCAAGCTGCTGAGCAAGCTGCTCTAGTTGTTGAAAATCCTGGGCAAGCTGTCGCGGATGCTATTGCTGCTGCTCAACTTGCTGCGACTGAAGCTACGACTGCTGCGGCTAACGCGGGAACTGCTGCGACTGAAGCGACTGCTGCTGCGACTACTGCTGCTAATCTTGCTGCGGCTGCTGCTGAGGAGGTAGTGATTGCTGCGGAAGCTGCTGCTACCGCGGCTGCTGCTGAGGCTGCTGCTGAGGCTGCTGCGGCTGCTGTCGCGGATGCTATTGCTGCTGCTCGTGCTCAAGCTGCGGCTGCTGCTGCGGCTGCGGCTGGGTCTGCAGCTGATGCACTTGTTTCTTCTAATGCTGCTGCTGCGGCTGATGCGAATGCTGCTGCTAGTCTTGCTGCTGCGAATGGTGATGCTGCTACTGCGGCTGCTGCTGCGGAAGCTGCGACTGCTGCTGCGAATGCAGCGACTGCTGCACTTAATGCTTCTACTGCTGCTGCG
>JAPYPT010000148.1 GCA_029937535.1 Alphaproteobacteria bacterium | reverse complement strand
GCACATTGCACGGGCGTGGCGGCGAGGCAACGGCCCTTCGCCAATGGGTGGAATTTTGCGAGGACGGTCATGACCGGGACATCTTCGCCACGGACTATGATGAATTGGTGGGTCAGGCATCCGATGCGGCGCCCGAAATCGATGCCGGCGACGATGACGATCTGTTCATCATGTATACCTCCGGCACGACCGGTCTGCCCAAGGGCGCCCTGCACACCCATAACACCGTAACCTGGGCCCTGATCACTTTCTCCATCACGGGAGAGTTCCGCTACAAGGACCGCTTCGCCGTCGCCCTGCCCATGTATCACGTGGGCGCCCTGTTGCCGTCGCTGGTGACAATCTATATCGGCGGCACCTGCATATTGCTGCGTCAGTTCGATCCCAAACTGATGTGGGAGGTTACCGAGCGGGAAAAGCTGACGGTCAATCTGGCGGTGCCGGCGATGTTGAACTTCATGTTGCAGGTCCCGGAATTCGAGAAATACGATTATTCCCACCTGCGCTGGATCATGTCCGGCGCCTCGCCCGTGCCGGTCAGTCTGATCGAAGCCTACAAGGATATCGGCATTGAAATTCACCAGGTCTATGGCCTGACCGAGGCCTGCGGGCCGGGCACGTTGATCAACCCCGATGACGCCATGGTCAAGATCGGTTCCGCCGGCAAGGGTTTCTTCCATACCTCCGTCCGCGTGGTGGATGCGGACGGCAACGACGTGGCGCCGGGCGTGCCGGGCGAATTGCTGGTCCAGGGCGCCCACGTGATGAAGGGTTATTGGAACAATCCGGAAGCCACGGCGGAGACGATCCGGGACGGCTGGCTGCACACGGGCGATATTGCCCTGCGGGACGAAGATGGTTTCATCACCATCCACGACCGGGTCAGGGACATGATTATTTCGGGCGGCGAGAACGTCTATCCGGCGGAACTGGAGAACGTCATCACCGCCCATCCGGGCGTCTTGGACGTCGCCGTGATCGGCCAGGACAGCGAACGCTGGGGGGAAAGCCCCTTCGCCGTGGTCGTGCGCAAGGACGCGGATTTGACCGAAGCCGACGTTTTGCGCCATTGTGATGGCAGGATGGGCCGTTTTAAGCAGCCCAAGGGTGCGGCCTTCATCGATGAAATTCCCCGCAACCCCACGGGCAAGCCGTTAAAGCGCCTGCTGCGGGAGCAATTCCCCGGCCCGGCGCCGGAATAGTAGAAGAAAATTTCTCATGGGAGTGAAGCAATGAACGTCGTGGCTATGCAACAAAAAGTCAGCGAAGCCGAATGGCAGGCCCGCGTGGACTTGGCGGCCTGTTACCGCCTGGCCGCCCATTACGGCTGGACCGATCTTATTCTAACCCATATCTCCGCCCGCGTGCCGGGAGAAGTGGGCCCGGATGGCGGCGAGTGTTTCCTGATCAATCCCATGGCTTATATGTTTCACGAAATCACCGCCTCCTGCCTGATCAAGGTGGATATCGACGGCAAGGTGCTGTCAGACACCGACTATGACATCAATCCGGCGGGCTTCACCATTCACAGCGCGGTGCACGCCGCCCGGCCGGACGTGGGTTGCGTCATGCATTTGCACACCGATGACGGCGTCGCGGTCTCGTCCCAGGCCCATGGCCTGCTGCCCCTGACCCAGACGGCGTTGACCGTGTCGGGAAATTTGTCCTATCACGATTATGAAGGCATCGCCCTTGACCTCGATGAACGGGAGCGGCTGGTGGCGAATTTGGGCGACAGCAATGTGATGATCCTGCGCAACCACGGCACCTTGACCTGTGGCGCCGACGTGGCCTCGGCCTTCACTACCATGTTCTGGTTGGAACGCGCCTGCACCATGCAGATAAAGGCCCTGTCGGGGGGCGTAAAACTGAACATGCCCTCCGCCCAGTCCGCCGAGACCGTGAAACAACAGGTCGCAAACGGCAGTACCTCCCTCTCCGGCCTGGCCTGGCCGGCCCTGCTGCGCATGCTGGACGCCCAAGACCCGTCCTATCGGAATTAAACCTGTCGGCGGGCCCAGGCGTAGTCGGGTTTGCCGCTGGGGTTGCGGACGAATTCGTCGACAAAGACGATCGCCTTGGGCAGTTTGTAGCGGGCGATGTGGCGGGCGGCCTCGCCTAGGATCTGCGCCGCGTCCGGTTGGGCCTCGCCACTCGATTGCACCACGGCGACGACTTCCTGGCCCCAGCGCTCACTGGGCCGGCCCACCACCAGCACATCGCGCACCGATGGATGCCGCTTCAGGGCCGTTTCCACTTCCTCGGCAAAGATTTTTTCGCCGCCCGAGTTGATGGTCAGGCTGTCCCGGCCCAGCAATTCCACCTCGCCCTCCATAAGCAGGCGGGCCCGGTCGCCGGGAATGGCATAGCGCTCGCCATCGATGGTGGTGAAGGCCGCCTGGGTCGCGGCTTCGTCATCGAGATAGCCCAGGGGGATATGGCGCTGGCGGGCCCACCAGCCGATGCCGTCATGGCCGGGGCGCAGCAGGTGGCGGCGGTCCGCCGACAGCACCGCATTGCCGGGCGCGGGCTTAAATCTGCCGGTTTGGGCGGCGCCCGCCTTTGAAAAATGCTGGCCGTGATTGCCTCCTTCGGAGGAGCCGAGCACATCGAGAATGCGCAAACCCGGCACCGCCTCCAGCAGCGCCTGCTTGGTGGCGACATTCAACGGCGCACCGCTGTTCAACATGACCTTCAGGGTTTCGAGATCATACCCGCCGCCGTTGATGGCCTCCAACAAAGGCCGGGCAAACGCGTCACCGACCACGGACAGCAGATTGACCCGTTCCCGGCCAATCGTGGCCAGGACCTCCGCCGCCACGAACGTGCGGACAGTGTCCTGGATGATAAGGGTGTTGCCGGCGCACAGGCCGTTCAAGGCGATCCATTGCCCCGCCGCATGCATGAAGGGCGGCGCGGCCAGAATACGGGTGCCGCCACGCCCCGCCCGGGCCGCCAGTTCCGCGCCGTCCTCGATGATGCCGCCGTCCCGGGGCCGGCGCCCCCCCAACACGGAAACGAAAACGTCGCCCTGACGCCATAACACGCCCTTGGGCAGGCCCGTGGTGCCTCCCGTATACAGCAGGTACAGATCATCGGCGCTGTGGGGCAAATCCAGCCGCTGCGAAGGTGCCGCGGCCAGGGCTGCTTCATATTCCAGGGCGTCCGGCAGGCCATCAGATGAGCCATCCGGGCTGTCGTCGTCCACTTCGATGAAATGCCGCAGGCTGGGCACCCGACGGCGCACCGCATCCAGGCGCCGTGCAAAGGAGCGGTGATAGATGATGGCCTTGGCGCCGGCATTGTTGAGCAGGTGGACCAGCTCTTCCTCGCCATAGCGGAAGTTGACATTGAACGGCGCCAGCCGCGCCTTGAAGGCGGCGAACATGGCTTCCAGAAATTCGTTGCCGTTGTACAGATATATGGCCAGACGGTCCTGCCCGGATTGCCAATCGGCCAGCTCGCTGCGTTCGCGGTGACAGCCCAAACCGAGGCCATGGAGCACCTGGGCCAGACGGTTCGCGCGCGCGGTGAATTCTAGGTAGCTTAGGCGGCGGCCGCGAAAGACCACGGCCTCCCGCGCACCCACTTGTTCCGTGACCAGGTCCAGAACATCGGCCAGATTAAACGTCACCTCTCCGGGTTACCCCAGATCGGACCAGAAATGCTGCGACAGCTTGCGCCGGTCCTTGCGCCCCTGGGCCGAGGTAAAGTCCTTCAGGCCCGAGGACCGTTTCGCATACGGCATGATCGGTACTTCGAAGGCCAGGGCGCCGGTCAGGGGCAACTCCACCCCCTTGGTCAGGATGAATTTTGTGCGCCGCGTGGTCATGGGATGCTTGGCCAGCATGACTTCCGTCAGCGCCGCGACTTCCCCGCTCAGGTCATCGGGTGCGACGACCCGGTTGACCAGATCATAACGCTCCGCCGTGTGGGCCGAAAACAACTGCCCGATCAGGTTCCATTCCTTGGCCTTGCGCCGGCCCGCGAAGCGCGGCAGGCGCGAGGTGCCGCCCCAGCCCGGCGTGATATCCCAGTCGATCTCCGGCATGCCCCAGCGGGAGCGGTCGGTGGCGATGACGAAATCACAGACTAGGGTCAATTCCAGGCCGCCGCCCGTGCACACCCCGTCCACGGCGGCGATGGTGATCGGCGTCAGATCCTCGATCAACTGCACGGTCTCTTGATACAGGCGCACCTGCCAATAGGACTCATCGCCCCGCCATTCAATAAACTCCTTGATATCGTCCCCGGCGCAAAAGGTATCGCCCGCGCCGGTCAGGATCATCACCCGGCAGTCCCTGTCTTCGCGGACGGCAAAAATCGCCTGTTTCAATTCCAGGGACAGCTCCCGGTCCAGGGCGTTATGCACCCGTGGCCGGTTCAGGGTGATGGTGGTGACGGTGTCATTGCGTTCGAATATCAGGTTTTTGTATTCACTCATGATGGCGGGCCTTTTTTCTGGTCGTGATTTGATGGTCCAATGTTTGCCAACGTGACTATTCCAATTTACGCCCGAAAGCCATCATAATGGCGTCATGACAGTTTCAGCGGACGTCCCATCCAATCCCCCCGACGGCTTCATCCACTCCGCCAGCCGGGGACCCTATACCACTCACAACGGCCCCTATTTCCACAAGGTGGCGGAAGACGGCCGCTTTTGGCATGGCCTGCGGGTCCAGCACCGCCATTGCAACGTCCATGGCAGTCTGCACGGCGGCATGATGTCAGCCTTCGCCGATGGCTTGTTGGCGACGGCGGTCAGCCGGGGCACGAAACGGCGCGGCGTCACCATCCGCATGGTCTGTGACTTGATCGGCGCCGTCGACGCCGGCGCCTGGCTGGACGGCACCGCCTGGCTGGACGGACAGGAAGGCGAGATGGCCTACGCCGGCGCCGAAGCCTTCGCCGACGGCCGGCTGGTCTTTACCGCCTCCGGCGTATTTCGAACCTTTCCCCGGCGCTAGTGGTCCGATTCTAACGGATGGTTCCCATCCGTGAGGATCGAAAGACCACTAGATTTTTAAGATTAGTGGTGCGCGAGACACGAAACAGAAGGACTCTTCTGTTTCGCTCGCACCACTAGGGCACGGGCCTGCCCGGATAACGGTTATGCTTCCTTGACAACCGAAGACACGCTGACCGAGAATTCGGCGGTCGATTTTGTATCCGTAACACAGAACGAATAGGGGAGCATATTTTATGGCAATCACGGTATCGAAATTCCTGGACGTCGCGGGCGGCCTCCAGGCCAATCAATTCAGCGTCGGTGATCACCAAACCATCGACAGCATCAGCGACCTGGACGAGACGTACAAGCAGTTGATGGATAAGCCGATCCCGGTTGTCATGGCGGTGGTGGGCGGCGACGGCCGCCCCAATCTGACGCCCATGTGGTTCGACTATGAAGGGGACAAGGTGTTGGTCAACGTTGCCGCGCAACGCAGCAAGACAAACTGGATCCGGCAAACGCCACAGCTCACCCTGTTGCTGCTCAACCCGGCGAACATGTACCACTGGATGAGCATTAAAGTGACCGTCGAACGGGAAATCAGCGAAGACGATCCGCAAGACGGCCAACGGGTCACCGAACAGCTAAACCGGATTTGGAAGAAATACGTCGGCGAAGGTGATGAATATGGCCTGCGCGACCCCTCTATCGATGAGCGCCGCGTGCTGTTCGAATGCCGCGTCGATAAAATCGCCACCTTCGGCCAGCCGTAGAGCGCGGCGACTTCTCCGGCCTCGGGACGCCATTCTCCGTCCCCTGTCGGAAGGAATAAAACGTCGATTGGCGGCGATCGTTTCCGCCGATGTCGTCGGATATTCGCCCTTCATCCGTGAAGTTGTTCACGCCGATGATCACTCGTTCTTGATTCAATATCTTGCGTCAATTCCGTTAGAATTACGGACAGACTTGGGTGAGTGATGAGAAAAATGGATGTTAAAAATTCTTCTTGTTGAAGACAATGAAATGAACCGCGATATGCTGTCGCGACGGCTTAAACGGAAGGGTTATGACGTCGTGATTGCCGTCGATGGACAGCAAGGCGTCGATATGGCGTTAAGCGAAAATCCCGATTTGATATTGATGGATATGAGCCTTCCGGTGATCGACGGTTGGGAAGCCACCCGCCGGATCAAATCCAAGGAAAACGGCAGCCAGGCGCCGATTATCGCTTTGACGGCGCACGCAATGACCGAAGATCGAAATAAAGCTCTGGATGCTGGGTGCGATGATTACGATATAAAGCCCGTCGAACTGCCGAGGTTGCTGGAGAAAATCGAAGCGCTTCTCGATTCCTGAGGGCAGCGTGGCAATCAGCTTGCAAGCAAAACGTAAATTTCTGACCGAACCATCAATTCAAGATTACTAGTCCGCATCAGAGCAAAGGGTAACTATCGACGAATTTGCCAATCAATCCAACCTTATTCAACAAACCGCGGGAGATAGCTATGAGTGTATTGGAGATGATCGAACCACAAGATGCCCAAGGTGAAGTCGCCGAAATTTATGGTGATATTCAGCGCGAAATGGGCATACCCTTTGTGCCCAATCTCGACAAAGCGCTCGCTTTGGCGCCCAATGCTTTGCGGGGTACTTGGGAAGCCGTGCGAAATGTCTTCCTGCGGACATCATTGCCCATGTCGTTGGCGATGATGATTCTTTTCAAGGTGGCGGCGACGAACAAATGCAATTATTGCGGCTCGCTCCACAAGGCGAACTGCATGGCCTCCGGGGTTGATGCGGATATGTTGGAAGCTCTCGAAAACGATCTTGAATCCCTGTCTCCGCTACGCGTTCAAGCAATCGTAAAATTCGCGGAGAAGTGCGCCGCGGCGCCGCATTCCCTGACCGACGGTGATTACGACGCCGTTCGTTCACAAGGTGTCAGCGACGAAGAAATTGTCGAAATCGTCACATTGGCGGCACTCGGAAATTATCTCGACACGATCGCGGATGCTTTGAAACTTGAAGTCGATGACATGATCGCCCAGGCTCTCGCTTCATAGGAGACCAATGGCAAAGGACAGCCCGATAAGTTCACCCAATCCGGCAAGATCACCATCAACGCCACGCGGCGCCAGAAGAAAAACGGCGACTGGATGGAAATATCCGTCAGTGACACCGGAATAGGTATTTCAGAAGATCAGATAGACAAGATTTTTCAACCGTTTTCCCAGGCCGACGCATCGACAACCCGGAACTACGGCGGCACCGGCCTAGGCTTGGTGATCAGCCAGCATTTCTGTCAAATGCTCGGCGGCAATATTACCCTGGAAAGCAGACTGGGCGCCGGCACCACCTTTACCATCAGTCTTCCAGCCATCGGCAAGCAGGTCGATGCGGAGATTGTGGACGACACCGACGACGCCGGTGACGCCAATTTTGCAGGCAGTTCGCCGATGGAAGGCGCTTCTAAAATCCTCGTGGTCGATGATGATCCGGCCGTGCGGGATCTGTTGTCGCGGCACCTTTCCAAGGATGGCTTCCATGTCAAAACCGTCACCGACGGCAAGGCTGCCCTGGAGACGGCCAGGGAATTTCAGCCTGATGTCGTTACCCTTGATGTGTTGATGCCGCACATGGATGGCTGGGCCGTATTGGACGAATTTAAGAACGATCCCAACCTGTCGGGCATTCCGGTGATCATGCTTTCGATTACCGAAGACAAGAAATTGGGACTGTCCCTGGGCGCTTCGGAATTTCTCACCAAACCGGTCGATCAGGAGGCGCTTCGCGCGGTTATCGACAAATACGTCGATGAGAAGGCAAAGGGTAAGGTTTTGATCGTTGAAGACGACGATGATACGCGCGAACTGATCACCCGTATTCTGACCGCCGACGGCTGGGATACGGCGCAGGCGGAAAACGGCCTCATGGGTCTCGAGCGCTTGCGGGAAAGCCGGGTTCAGGTCATCGTTCTGGATTTGATGATGCCCGAAATGGATGGTTTCGAGTTTCTCGCCGAGCTTCGAAAAAGAAAACAATGGCGGGAGACGCCGGTCATTATCGTGACTGCGAAAACACTCACCCGGGATGATCACCAAAAACTCGGTGGCAATGTCAAGGGCATCCTGCTGAAAGGCGAGCAGCCCATCGACCAGATGCTCCAGGATCTGAGTTCCATGTTGAAGGGATCGGGCGCTTCGACGCGGGTAATCGTTTGAATGAACATGCAGATAGCGATCCTTCTGGTCCGGGCCTGGGTGCCGACAAGTCGGATAAATGCAGGCAAAATTCCTGAGCTACCAACCCCCAACGAAGCTTCCTAAAGGAAAAGGGACAAGACGCCCGTGTAGCTGTAGACCCGGTTGTGCGAGATCTCGCCGTTGCAGAAGAAGCCGACCAAGGGCACATCGCCGAGCTCGTCCCGGATCGCCTCGAGCTCGGCCGAGGGCGCGCCGAACATGTTCGGCCCCCGGCCCAGGCAGGTAAAGTAGACCGCGCCCTTGATGGGTGTTGTCGCCCGCCGTTTCAGATCGGCGAGCATGCGGGCGAGGTCGTCGCGGGCAGTCTGGCCGTCCCGGCGGCAGAACATGATCCGCTGGCCTTCCTCGAGCGGCGCGCCGATGGCCAACAGTCCGCGCGCTTCGTCGAGACCGGCCAGATTGCGCACCATGTAATCGGCGCGGTCAGAGCCGGCAACGGGGAAGGCGGCAAAGATGTAGCCGGCGACACGTTGCAAATCATGCGCCAGCACCTCGCCGATGTCGTCCTTGAAGACCTCGAGCGCCGGGCGTCCATCGATCTCGATGGCGACGTTGTCCTGGCATTGCGTGACCTCGTGGACCGGCCCGATGGGCGAGCAGCCCTGGGTCAACGCGGTCGCCACCGGGACCTCGCCCGAGAAAATGACGCCCGACAATGGGCCCTCGGTGAGCCCGCCCGCGGCCTGGGCATAAACGCCCCGGGATGAGGCCAACCCGCCAACCAGGAAACAGCCGGCCGCCTCGGCCAGTTCCGGCACGGATTGCATCATTTCGGGATCGCGCGGGTCGGCGTGGATAACGGCGAAGTGCCCCTCGCCGCCCGCCGCCCAGGGGCCTAGCCCGCCGAGGAAGCTCTCATGGTCGTCGCTGAAATGGTCAAAGACGCTAAATTCATGCTCGGGAAAGCGGCCGGCCATGGCCGCAACGGCTGGTACGTCAAAATACTCAACGCCCGTTGCGCAGATGCCGACGCCCGTGGTGCCGACCCAATCGGCAACTCCGGTCTCATCGGCCAAGTGGGCGATAATTTTATCCAAGTCGCCTGCGAGTGCGTCGGTAATGTAGACGAAGCCAAGGTTGGCCCCCGCCGGCGTCTTCAGTTGGGCCGCGCAGGCCGCCGTCGCCGACCGCCAATCGCCCCCCGTGGCGTGGCCGTAGCCAAATCGATCCGAATTGTTTGCCATCGTCCGATACCACCCATCTCGCCTGGAGCCCCATCGAGATTGACTGTACGGTCATGCGATTGTCGGGCGCAATGGCATGAACCGAGAATTTTTGTCCGATTGGTTTTCGGGGCGTAAAGTATCGAACCAGCAAGGTTAAGGGAGCGACCGCATGGCGATCCAACTAGATCACGTCATTGTCCCCTCGCGCGGTGCCGTAGCGTCGGCGGAGGCCTTGGCCGGAATTCTTGGCGTTGGATGGGAGGCGAAGGTTGGCCATTTTGCCCCCGTCTATGTCAATGAAACATTGACCCTAGATTTCGACCAGGCCGCGACGTTCGAGAGCCATCATTATTGTTTCCATGTCAGCGACGCGGAATTCGACGGCATATTCGCGCGGATTCGCGGCGCGGGCATTGCCTATCGCAGCACACCGTTGGGCGCCGACGATCTGCAACTCAATACCCGGATGGGCGGGCGCAATTTCTACTGGAACGACGACGATGGTCACGTCTGGGAAGTGCTGACGGTCAGCTATGCCCGCCGCGGTGCCTGAAGCTCCGAGCGTGCCGCGGCAGGTTTAGGAAAACTGCTGCGTGGAGATCGCCGGATGGTAGATCGGTTGGATGACGTTCCCGGCCGGGTCCTTGATATGAAAACTGCGGGCGCCGTCCGCATGATCGTGTGGTTGGTCCATCACCGGTACATCAATTGATTTGAAATATTCGTACCAGGCATCGAGGGTTTCCCTGCTCTCAACGATGAAACCATAGTGATCGAAGACGCCGCCGTCCCGCGGTTCTTCGTTGGTCCGCGCCAGGGACAAATTGTCGTTCCCGCAGGTAAAATAAACCAGGTTTTCATTGGCCCGGTAGAGCAGCTCCATACCCATCACGTCTGTATAAAATTTCTCGCATTCCTCCAGGTTCGTCACCCTGAAGGCAATGTGGCGGATGCCGCGAAAAGCGGGCGGGCGTTCATTCATCGGTGCGCTCCGGAACGGTTCAAAAAGGCTTCACTTTGCAATGACGAGATCAGTTTATAGCACTGGAAACGCGTGTCCGAAATCTCATTCGTCTGACTTATTATTTCACAACCATTTCACTGTAGAAGATATCCCTGACCTAGTGCATGTCGCGTTCAATTGAACGCGAGGCCATGCGCTAAAACCTTTAAGATCGAGCAACTTATCCGCATTCAATTGAATCCAATTGAATGCGGGTTGCTCTAGTAGCGCGAAGCAAACAGATGGACACTTCTGTTTGCTTCGCACCACTAGATTTTCATGGGCGCTAATGAGTGTTGTTGAAGGTCAACCCGCGAAGTAATGGCCGTAGCCAATGGCGAAGCTGCTGCTGCGATGGTGGTACCCTAAGCCGAATTTGAAGTTGCCATGGTAGGAATATCGGTGGTGATGGCCATGGGCATGGCCCACGGATGGGTTGGCGGGACCATAGCCATTGTACTCTGCCAGACCTCCGAAATTGATGCTATTCCAGATACCGCTCGACTGGCGGCGCGCGACAATGTGCGTCGGAAATCGGTGCGCGGGCCGCGCAAATTCATCGCAAAAAAATTCGTCGAGAGTTATCTTTTTTGTCTGGCGCACAAAGAAACGGCGCCGATCACATACACGATCAGCGCCGAAGATTATCAGCCCCCGGGGGAGGTCGCGGGTGACTGAACAGGGAGACAAAATACGCTACAAAGACAAGTAGATTATGTATGCAACGTTCGACTTTCACCGAATACCATGCAAAGTCCATGCCAACTTGTTAACCACATCTTATTCGCGGTTTTCAGGGAATATTGATCAATGGTGGCGAAAAACCGTGCCTAAATGAGACGCTTATGTGTTTCAATTTGAAGGCTAGAGCAACCCGCATTCAATTGGATTCAATTGAATGCGGATAAGTTGCTCGATCTTAAAGGTTTTAGCGCATGGCCTCGCGTTCAATTGAACGCGACATGCGCTAGGTCGGAGCCATCGGCCGCCAATCGGCGCGGCTTTGGATTTGGCCGCTGAAGTTGGTGGAGACCCGTCCCCCTTGGCTCAATTGAGGCTGCGGTTTAGCTGCTCTTTCAGGGTCGCGATGGCGGCGGCTTCACGCATAGGCGGATCCCGTTGCAAATAGCGCTCAAGGTGCCGTAGCGCGGATTTGACCTGACCGCTGGCGGCTTCCAGTCGCGCCAACTCGGCCAGAACCTCGATATTCTCAGGCGCGATCAGATTGATCGATTGCAGAATATCAATGGCACGCGGGCGGTTGCCTTCATTGAGCGCGCGGATTTTGATGTTGTTTTGCAGGCGCACCAAAATACTGCGATTCGTTACGGGGGCGATGAATTCCGGTTGCAAGGGCACCGTCCGGCCGTGGACGCGGTGGAGGATCTGTTCCAGGTCCCCTTCGCCAAGGGCGCGTCCGCCCTCGAAAGGGTCGATGAAGGCATGCTCTCCGCCTTTCCCCAGGCGCAGCAGAAAATGGCCTGGGAAATTCAGGCCCGAAATCTCCCAGCCTTGCGCCCGGCCCCCGTGGATGGCCAAAATACCCAGCGCCACGGGCAGGCCTTTCCGGCGGTCGATGACGCGCATGAGATTGGCGTTTTGCGGGTCGTCATAGGTCTCCACGTCGCCCATGAATTTGTGCTGTTGGTAAAGGGTCTGGGACAGGGCCGCGATCCGCGCCGCCAAGGTATCGGCGCCCCGCGACGCGGCACCCAAATCGGCGGCAAGGAGATCGAGTTCGGAGCGGTATGGCGCCGGATCATTGGCCGGCAGGTCCAGATTGGCCAGCAACAAGGCCACCTCGCCGATGTCGCGCACCTCATCTTGCGCGCCGATGGCTTCCAACCGCGCCAAAATGTCTGCTTTATCGGAGCTCATGGCATGCGGTTCTTTCGCTTTGTTGGCTATTCCGCCGCGTCCGAGCGTTCGCCGCCGCCCTGCCGCGCCACCAGGTGGGCGTAAAGGCCGCCCATGGCGTTCAGTTCGTCATGGCTGCCCTGCTCCACCACCCGGCCTTGTTCCAGCACCACGATGCGGTCGGCGTCCCGCACGGTGGAGAGGCGGTGGGCAATGACGATGGTGGTGCGCTCCGCCATCAGATCGTCCAGGGCGCCGCGCACCAGTTGTTCGTTCACCGCGTCCAAGTGCGAGGTGGCCTCGTCCAGGATCAGCACCGGCGCGTCTTTCAAAAACGCCCGGGCGATGGCGACCCGCTGGCGCTGGCCGCCCGACAGGCGCATGCCCCGCTCGCCCACCGGGGTCTCCAGACCCTCGGGCAGGCCGTCGATGAATTCATCCAGGGCGGCGCGTTGGATGGCCTGGGCCAGTTCCCCTTCGCTGGCCTCGGGCCGGGCAATGCGGATATTGGCGCCCAGGGTATCGTTGAACAGATAGGTGTCCTGGGCCACCAGGGCGATGC
>JAPYPT010000147.1 GCA_029937535.1 Alphaproteobacteria bacterium | reverse complement strand
TCATGCGGTAGGTCTCGGGCCAGCGGCGGTCGTTGCAGATGCACATGCCCATGATCCCACCCATGGTCCGCCAGACCGGAAAGCCCAGATCACCCACATCGAAATAGGCTTTTTCCAGGTGCTGCCATTTGCGTTCGGGTTTGTGGTCCGCATGGCCGGGCAGATGCACCTTGCGGTATTTGCCGACGATCCCGCCGGTCTTATCCACCAGGATACAGGCGTTGAAGCGCTGGGTTCCGCCGTCGCCTTCGACCATCTCGGCAAAGCCAAGACAAAAGCCGATGCCGTATTCCGCCGCCCGGTCGAACAGGGCTTGGGTTTCTGCTCCCGGCATGGCGTTTTCGAAGAAGCGGTCGATCTCCCCCTGCTCCTCGAAAAACCAGCGCGGGAAGAACGTCGTCAGGGCCAGTTCCGGAAAGACGACCAGGTCGCAACCCCGCTCATGGGCGTGATCCAACAGACTCACCAAGCGGGCCACGACCTCTCCCCGGCTCTCGTTCAGACCAATGGGGCCAAGCTGTGCCGCCCCCACGGTAACCATGCGATTTGATTTAGCCACTTAATCACTCCCTTGGCCTTATTTTGCACCTAAGCTGGCGTGATTGGAAACAGGCGTTATGATTGTTTCAGGCAAAATATGAGGACGCAATGGACTTTGGAATTTCCTTCCCGCAAACCCAAATCGGCAACGATCCGGCTGTCATCCGTAACTTTGTTGAAACAGCGGAAAAACTCGGCTTCGAACGCCTGACCCTGGTCGATCACATCCTGGGCGCCAAGGATGCCAGGGACGCGCCCTGGGCAGTGCATTACACAATTGAATATGGCTTTCACGAGCCCATGACGCTGTTCGCCTGGATCGCCGGCTTTACCAAGACCATCCGCCTGGTTACCGCCAACGTGGTGCTGCCCCAGCGGCAGACGGAGCTGGTTGCCAAACAGGCTGCCGAGATCGATATTCTGACCGGCGGACGCCTGGATCTGGGCATCGGCGTGGGCTGGAGCAAATCGGAATTCGAGGCCCTGGGCATGAATTTCGCCAACCGGGGCGAGAGGATCGAGGAACAGGTGGACCTGATGCGCCGGCTGTGGACCGACGAGTTGGTGGAATTCGAAGGCCGATGGCATAACATCTCCGACATGGGCATGAACCCCCGGCCCATCCAGCGGCCCATCCCCATCTGGTTTGGCGCCGTGGCGGCGGTGGCCGTCAAGCGGGCGGCGCGGATCGGCGATGGCTGGCTGATGAGCCCCCGGACCAAACCCGATGACGAGATGAAGCGCCTGGTGGAAACCTTTCACGAGACGGCACAGGCCGCGGGCCGCGACCCGGCCGAACTGGGCATTGACGCCACGGTCTTCGCCGAAGACCGGGGCCCCAATGAATGGCTGTCGGAAGCCCAGGCCTGGCGCGACATCGGCGCCACCTCCGTGACCTTCCGCACGTCCGAATCCGGTTTCACCCACATTGATCAACATCTGGACGCCATGGCCAAGCTGGCCGAGGCCGCGGGCTAGGAGAGATGGATATGTCAGAGCTACCGGTTTCAATTGGCGACAAGGCGAGCTTCACCAAGACCGTGGGCGAAAGCGACATTTATGGCTTCGCCGGCATCACCGGCGATTTCGCCGCACCCCATGTGAACGAAGCCTTCATGAAGAATTCCCAATACGGCACGCGGGTGGCCCACGGCGCCTTGCTGGTGGGTTTCATGTCCACCGCCTCTGCCCTGTTGGCGACGCGGGTCATCGACACACGGGACGATCTGACGCCCATGTCCATCGGCTATGACCGCGTGCGCTTTATCGAGGCCGTGAAGATCGGTGATACAATCACCGTGAATTACGAGATCAAGGACCTGGAACCCGAACGCCGCCGCACCCGCGCCGCCCTGACCGCGACCAACCAACACGGCAACGTTGTCGGCGTGGCCGAACACATCATGAAATGGCTGGTGAACCCATAGAGAGGCTTGATCATTCTAGCTGCCTTTGGCCCGCTAGCGGCAGTGGCGGTGTGAGTTCAATAAGGTTGGCCATCCTTATGTGTAAATATCCACCCGCCGCTATCCCGCTGCACGGCCTGAATGTCATCTTCCGGATAGCTACCTTCGTCGCCGCTTACGCGGTCGCCAATCTCTAGAAATGTGACGTCTTCGCCGGTTCGATTGACCAGTTGATGGGCAATGCCACGCGCCGGAAACCCCGCGCACATTCCTGGGCACAGCCGGATTTCATCGGTGTCGGTGACCAGTGTCGGTTCGCCCGCCAGTATGAAAATAAACTCCTGTTGTTTGCTGTGCCGATGCAGCAGGGCCGACTCTCCGCCCGGTGACAATGTTGTCAAATTTACCCCGAAACTTGTTAGGCCAAAGAAGTCGCCGAGCTGCCTCTTTTCGCGCTTTTCCATACGGCTGAGAAATGGCTCCGGATAGTTTGATGTCTTGGTCCGTGGCGGAACCGAGGCGGCCCTGATTGCGGTTGGTTTAGGCGTTTCGTGGTCAGTCATGAGATGACCGCCCCGCAACCGGATGGATGCCGACGCCGCCCGGTACCTGTTCCGTCGATGTTAACTCGATCAAGCTGATGTTGACCCGCCAGGGCTGGTCGAGCGCCCAGATCACCGCTTCCGCGACATCCTGCGCCGTGATGATCTCGAAACCCTCGGCCATGGCGCTTTGGGCGGCCGGATCGTCGGTCATGGTGGCGAAGATCTCCGTTGCCGCGCGGCCGGGCGACACCTCCGTGACACGAATACCCGTGCCCTTGAGATCGTGACGCAGATCCTGGCTCAGTACATGCACCGCGCCCTTGCTGGCCCCGTAGACCGCCGCCCCGATCGCATGCAGGCCGAAGATGGAGCCGATATTGACAATATGCCCCCGGCCGCGCGCCACCATGCCCGGGCTCACGGCGCGGGCGGCATGTATGGTGCCGAATATGTTGGTTTCCAGGGTGGCGTCTATGTTGTCGGGATCGAGCTCATGAAAGGCATCGAAGCGACTGCCGACACCAGCGGAATTGACCAGAATATCCACTTCGATTTTGCCCAAGGTTTCGTAAAGCGCATCCCGGTCGCGGATATCGACGGCATGAATGGTGACGTCGCCCGCATCTTCCAGTTCCGCCAATCGATCGCGCCGGCGCGCCAACGCATGCACGGACAGCCCGCGGGCCGCCAGCAGCCGCACGGTCGCCGCCCCGATCCCACTCGATGCGCCGGTTACCAGCGCCGTTTGATAATCCTGCAATGCCATCCCTCATCCTCTTCCATGCAACTCCCGCCCTGGTTCAAGTATAGTTCCGTCGTCTTATTTTGGTGTATTTTTGGTCTCTCGGGCGGTGGCGAAAATTGCGGCCGCGACGACCAGCAAGACGGCCAAAAATCCAAAGATCCAGCGATAGGCGAGTTCCGGGCTTTCGCCGGCATTATTATCGAAGCCGCCGACAATGAGGCCGGAGGCGGATTGAATGACCGCCACGCCGAGGAACACCGCAAGGTTTTGAAATGTCAGGCCGCGCCCGATTAAATGATCGGGCAAAACCGCCCGGGCATAGGCATGGTTCAACATGACATAGCTGCCAATGGCCGCGAACAGCAGCAATAGGGTGGTGGCTGTCCACAAATCCGGTTCCTCGAGCAGCGCCAACAAAGCCAATATGACCGCCGTGGCCAGCGCGCCGGCGACAATCAGCCATTTCCGCTGGCTGACATAATGGTCGAGCCGGCCATAGAGTGAAACGCCAACAAGCACCGCCACATTCAAAGCCAGCAGAACATTGCCGCGCGCCACGCCATCCAGCCCGTGAACATCGGCCAGATAAGGCCCGCCCCAAAGTCCGACCACGGTCAAAACCGTCGCATAGCCGACGAACTGGATCACCGATACCAGCCAGAGTTCCCGATTGGCCAGAACGGCACGCAGCCCAATCAACACTTCGCCCCAGCTCTCTCGTTGATGACCAGCCTCGGCCTGCCCGCGTGGTGCATCGCGGACAACGAGAAACAGCAACAAGGCAAAGATAGCTGTTAAGCCGGCCATGCACAGGAATGCACCCCGCCAGCCGATGATCTCCACCGCCCAGGAGAGCGGGGTTGTCGCCAGAAGGGTGCCGCCGCCGCCAACCACGAACAGCATGGCGGAGAGTGCGGCAAATCGTTCTTCGGGATACCACCGCGCGATCACCACCATGGCGCCCATCAGTCCGGCGGCACAGCCCAAGCCGAGCAGGATCCGGCCAATTGCCAAAACGGTGCCGCTATTTCCCGACGCGAAGACAATAGCGCCCAGCACGGCGACCGTGAAAAGCCCGGTCATGGTCCGCCTGGCGCCATATCGGTCAAGCAGTACGCCCGTCGGAATTTGCGCTGCCGCGAATGCCAGAAAGAACAATCCCGTAATGCCGCCCATCGCTTCGGCCGAGAGTTCAAGCTCGGTCATCAGTTCGGGAGCGATGGCGGCGTTGGCAACCCGGTAGAACTGGCTGGCAACATAGGCGCCGCAGAGAACGAGATAGATTTTTAGGGCTTGGCGTTTTTCCGGACGGATCATTGCGTCATGCTCGAGGCTCGATCGATTGTGTGTTGGTATTCAAATCCGCATGGCGCTCGCCGCGAGGACAAATAAAATCGCGATGCTGGCCCGTGAGTCTACACCCACTTGATGCCAATTAATGCGCGCCCATATTGCGCAACAGGTGCGCGGCGCCATTTTCGCCGTTGATGGAGGGGTTTTCGCCAAAAATGCGTTCCTTGGACTGGGCGTAAAGCGCCCTGTCCGCACCCAGGGGCGCCAATTGCCGGGCCCGCCCAATCGCGCTTGGCAGAAGCTCCTCCTCCGTCGCGACTGCATGAACAAAACCAGCCGCCCGCGCATCGGGCCCGGACCAGCGATGCGCCAGTTGCACGGTGTCAAAAAAGGCGCTTGCCGACATTTTGTGGCGGAATAACGCCAACTCCGGGTCCGGAATGGATAGCCCGATCTGTATTTCATTGGCGCAGAGATAACCCCTGTCCGCACGCATGATCCGTACATCGTGACACAGCGCCGCCATGAAGCCGGCGCCAAATCCATGACCGTTTATCGCGCAAACAGTGGGTATGGGAAAGGTGATCAGTCGGCTCATCAATGCCATGAATTCCCGCCCAAAGACAGACTTGTCCCCGCCCTCGCCCGGTCCATCGCCAGGTCCGTCGCTCTGGCGCCATTCGATATCCAGACCATTGGAAAAAAACTTCGGGTCGCTTGATGTGGTGACCAGTGCCGCCGGCCCGGTCGAGGCCAGAACCTCATCAAGCCGGGCGTCGAAGGCGCGCACGAAGGTCGTGTTCCATCGGTTCTCGCCCGCGTCCATGGTCAGGACGTGGACATCGTCTTCCTGTGATAGCGTGATCATGGTTTCCTCATATAAATTTACCGTGGGAGTTTCAGACCGCACCGCTCCCTTTTAGGTGCGGGAAATCCTGGTACCAGTCTCCGTGATCGCCGCCGTGGTTTCCCATGCCCGGTTTTGTGAGGACGCCGCGCGGGGCGATGAAGGAGGTGATGCGGCGTTGGGGCGCCTCGGACCAGCTAATGTTAAAGGCGCAGAGTTTGGGGAAGAACTGCAGGCCGCTGTAGGGCAGATGGTCATGGACCCACCAGGCAAGGGACCGCCAATCCGCGCCCATCGCATATTTGTCCGTGAACCAGGGCACGACGACACAGGCCATGGCGCCCATATGGCCATCCGTGTCCAGATGATCCCAGACGTGGCGTCCCTTGGCCCGTTCGGGATTGGCGCAGTTCAGGCGGTGTTCGTTGCCGAAGGCATTGACGGCGGCACAGCGGAATGATGAGCGGATGGACAGATCGCCAAAGCTGGCTTTCAACGGCTCTAAAATCTCGAGGCAAAGACGGCGGCCCGCGGCGACGGCCAAGTCCGGATTGTCGGGGATATTGGGGATGCCGTAAAAGGACGATATCTCGCTGTACAGAAAATCCCGCATGAAGAATGACGGCGACAGACGCACCCTGCCGAATTCCTCCAAGCCTTTCATGCTGCGTGGTTTGCGCATGGCTATTTCAGCGCGTACTTCAGGTCGTCGATCAAATCATCGCCATCCTCAATACCCACCGACAGCCGCACCAGGCCGTCGCTGATACCCAACTCGGCCCGGATCTCGGGCGGGATGGAGGCGTGGGTCATGATGGCGGGGTGTTCGATCAGGCTTTCCACGCCGCCCAGGCTTTCGGCCAGGGCAAAAAGATCCGTGCGCTCCAGGAAGCGGCGGCTTTTCTCCAACCCGCCTTTCAGAATGGCCGTGACCATGCCGCCGAAATAGTCCATCTGGCGCACCGCCAATTGGTGCTGGGGATGGCTTTCCAGGCCGGGGTAATAGACCGTCTCGACATCCTCGTGGGCTTCGAGAAATTCCGCGATGGCGAGCGCGTTTTCGCTGTGCCGCTGGATGCGGATCGGCAAGGTTTTCAGGCCGCGCATGGCGAGAAAGGCATCGAAGGGCCCGGCAATGGAACCAACCGCGTTGTGCAAATAGGCCAGGCGCTGGCGTAGATCATCGTCGTCGCGCACCGCCACGATGCCGCCGACCATGTCGGAATGACCGTTGAGGTACTTGGTCGCCGAATGCACGACAATATCGAACCCGAAATCCAAAGGCCGCTGTGAAATAGGCGAGGCGAAGGTATTGTCGGCGACGGTCAGGATACCCCGGGGCGCGGCGATACGGGCGACGGCGGCGAGGTCGACCAGGCGCAGCATGGGGTTGGTCGGGCTCTCGATCCAGATCATTTTCGTTTCCGGGCGGATGGCGGCTTCCAGCGCCGCCCCGTCGGAGAGGTCCACATAGCTGAATTCAAGACCGGCGGACCGTCGGCGCACATCCTGGAACAAACGGTAGGTGCCGCCATATAAATCATCCATGGCGATGACATGGTCGCCACTATCCAGCAACTCCAAAATCGTCCCGCTGGCCGCCAGACCGGAGGCGAAGGCGTAGCCCTGGGCGCCATTCTCCAGATCCGCCACGCAGGCTTCATAGGCCATGCGGGTCGGGTTCTGGCTGCGGGAATACTCATAGCCTTTATGCACACCGGGGCTGTCCTGCACGAAGGTGGAGGTCGCATAGATCGGCACCATGATGGCGCCCGTGGTGGGGTCGGGCGGTTGGCCGGCATGGATGGCGCGGGTCGCGATACCGTGGCGGTTGCGAGACATGACGTTTGACCTTTTTACCAGGTCATTCCCGCGCAGGCGGGAATCCATGGCAGCCATGGACTCCCGCCGGCGCGGGAGTGACGGTTTTGGTTGGGATATTTCGAATTCATGCTGTCAAACCGTGGCATTGCGCCGCAAATGGTTCAACAGATCAATTTTAGTGATCAACCCGAGGAAATGGCCAGCATCGACAATGATGGCAACTCTATCAGCCCGCAAAATGGGCAGCAGGTTCTCCAACGGCTCCCCCGGCGCCAGCATTTCCAGACGGTCGGCCATGTAGCCGGATACCGGGTCATCGAAATGTTCCGGGTTCTGATAGAGCGCCAACAACAGATCGCTCTCATCGATAATGCCCAAGATCCGGTCGCCGTCCAGCACCGGCAGTTGGCTGACATCCGCCAGCCGCATGCGGCCATAGGCGCTCATCAGGGTATCGCCGGGGCTGGCGGCGACCACGGCGCGGTCGTCAAAGGGCCGCGAGATCAAATCCCGCAAATCACCGTGCTGGGGCCGTTCCATGAAACCTTGATCGGTCATCCAATAGTCGTTGTACATTTTCGAGAGATATTTGTTGCCTGAATCCGGCAGCAGGCTGACCACGGTCTTGGCCGTCGTCTGTTCCCGGCAATAGCGCAGGGCGGCGGCCAACAAAGTGCCGGAGGACGAGCCGGCCAGAATACCTTCTTCCGCCAGCAACGTCCGCGCCGCCGCCAGGCTCTCCTGATCGGAAATGGTATAGGCGCGGGCGATCAAATCGATATCACAATTGGGCGGCACGAAATCCTCGCCGATGCCTTCCACCAGCCACGACCCCAAGGCCCCGGCCTCGCCATCATTGACCAATCCGGCCAGAATGGAGCCCTCGGGATCCGCCAGGATCATTTCCACCGACGGCTTCACGCCTTTGAAAAAACGGGCCAGCCCCGTAATGGTGCCGCCGGAGCCGACGCCGCAAACCATGGCATCGATTTGCCCCTCGGTCTGGGCCCAGATTTCCGGTCCCGTGCTCTCTTCATGGGCCCGTGGATTGGCCGGGTTGGCGAATTGATTGACCCAGCAACTATTCTCTATTTCCCCCGACAGGCGTTCAGCGACGTCCTGGTAATAATCCGGATGCCCCTTGGTGACGTCCGAACGTGTCATCATCACCTCGGCACCCAGGGCGTTGAGGTGGAATATTTTCTCCTGGCTCATTTTGTCGGGCACCACGACGACCATCTTGTAGCCTTTTTGTGCCGCCACCAGAGCCAGGCCCAGGCCGGTATTGCCCGCCGTTGCCTCGATCACCGTGCCGCCCGGCTTGATCAGGCCATCCCGCTCCGCCGCCTCGATCATGGAGAGGCCGATCCGGTCCTTGATGGAGCCGCCGGGGTTTTGGTTCTCCAGTTTCAACAACAGCCGGCAAGGCCCGGTGTCAAAACGGCTTACTTCCAACATCGGCGTATTGCCGATCATCTCGATCACGGATGTGTAGGTATCCATCAACCTGTTCTCCGCAGCCCTGTTGGCCCCCTGTCCCTCACCCGCGTCCCCGGTAGGGCGCGACGCCCTGTTCGGGTATCCAGATGCCGGCGGGCGCCTCGCCCGTGGCATAAAAGACATCAATGGGCATGCCGCCGCGGGGATACCAATAGCCGCCAATGCGCAGCCATTTAGGCGCCAGCAATCCCTCCAGCCGCTTGGCGATGGCGACGGTGCAGCCTTCATGAAAGGCGGCGTGATTGCGGTGCGCGGCCAAATACAGCTTCAAGGATTTGCTTTCGACGATCCACGCCCCCGGCAGATAATCGATCACCAAATGGGCGAAATCCGGTTGCCCCGTGACCGGGCAGACAGAGGTGAATTCCGGGCAGGTAAAGCGGATCAGATAATCATCCTCGGTGTGTGGGTTGGCCACCCGTTCCAGCACCGCGTCGTCCGGGCTTTGCGGCGCCTCGACCGCTTGGCCAAGCTGGCTCAAATGATTTGTTTCCATGTCCGTCATGCACGATCCTTTTTTGAAAGCGGCGCCAACAGGCGGGCTGACATTAATCTAGGCGCTAGGCCGCCGTGCGCAAGGTTATCAGCACGACTTCCGGCGGGCAATTGAAGCGGACGGGCATGCTGGCGACGCCGGCGCCGAGGGAGGTGTAGCCAATCATGGCGTCATGGCGCCAAAGACCGCGCTTGTACGCCCGGCAGCGGCGCAAATGAGTCAAGACGGGGCGGCCGCCGGGCAGGCAGATCTGACCGCCGTGGGTATGGCCGCATAGATAAAGGTCCATGCCGCAATCGGCCGCCAAATCGGCCACTTCGGCTGAATGCACGGCGGCGATGCGGCAGCCCTCATGGGGTTCCCGCAAGGCCTCGCGCGCCGCCTCTGTATAGAATGAGTGAACATCGTCCAAGCCGGTCAGATGTATCGCCGCCCCGTCCCGTTTCAAGGTCACCGTCTGGTTAAGCAGAACGGTCAGGCCCATATCTTCCAAAATTGCCGCCGCCGCCGCTGGGTCATGGTTGCCAAGTATCGCGAAACGGCCATCCTTGGCATCGACAGCGTCCAATATGGGCCCCAATAGCGCCAGACCCGGCTCGGGCGGATCGGGAATATAGTCACGGTAGTCGCCGGTCAGGATCATCAAGTCGACCGAAACTTTGCGGACCAGCGCCGTGATGCGCGCCACCAGTTCCGGCAACAGATCCAGGTGTGGGTCGCTGATTTGCAGGATACGGTAACCGTCGAATTCCCTCGGCAGGGTCTCCAGCGTGATGGTCAGTGGCTTTAGCGAAATATTCAGGGCGTTGACGCGGTCGCGCCGGTGCAAGCCCGAAAGCCGCAGCAAACGTTCGAACCAGGTAAGCGCGAATTCCAACCCCGGCCACCAGCGAAAACCAACGGGGCCGTCCAGGGTCAATTTGCGGCGCGAGGTTTCCAAGGCCCGCCGTTGTTCCAGCCAGGCCTGACGGTGCGCGTCATGCCGCGGGTCGCGATCGGCGTTCTGATTGGTGCCGGAGCCGGCTGTGGCGTCATTCATCATGGACCATCGGTTTTTGAGACCGATGTGAACGGCCTCTATTTCGGCAGTTTCGCCTCGGTGATTATGGCACCTTGCAGGCGGGCGCCGTCAATGGTGGCGTTTGAAAGATCGGCGCCGCGCAAATTGGCGCCGTTGAAATTACTGTTGGACAAATTGGCGCCGCACAACAGGGCGGCTGTGAGATTGGCGCGGGTTAAATTGGCCTCGGATAGATTTGCTGGCCAAGAGCGCCCGGTTGAATTGCCGTCGCGGTCCTTGATATCGGCGGCTGAAATGTCGGCCTCCTGCAAACTTGCCTCCGTCATATCAGCGCCGGCCAGATTGATGCCGTTCATTTCCGCCCTGTCCAGTTTGCCTTTGTAGATATTCGCCCCGGAAAGATCGGTCATGTTCAGGGAGGAGCCCAGGAACCGCGCACCGGTCAACGAGGCCCCAGCCATCGAGGCGCCCGAGAGATTGATGCCGGAAAAATCGACGTTGTCCAATTCCGCGTTATCCAGTATCGCCCGCTTGCCCTTGGCGCCGAAACTGGCCATCCACGCCTCATGGTCGCGGATGGTGTCGCGCAGATCATCGGGCAGGCTATCGACCGAAATGACGATTTCCGCCCCGGTCAGGTCGGCCCCTGATAGATCGACGCCTTCCATCGAAGTGTTGGACAGCTTCACGCCGCGCATGTTGGTGTCCTTGACGATGATGCCGGTCAACTTGGCGGAACCCATATTGGCGCCTTCCAGGCTGGCGCCGGTCAAGTCGGCGCCGCTGAGATCCGCGCCATCCAACATGGCGCCGCTAAGATCGGCGCCGGTCAGGACCGCATTGGTCAGAATGGCGCCGGACAGATCTGTTTGGGTCAGGACCGAATTTGACAGCCGGGCGCCGGAAAGATTGGCACCCTTGAGAGAGCCGCGTTCCATCTCTAGGCTGCTTAGTTCGGCGTTGACCACCTTTGTGCCGCCCTCTTCCGCGGCCGTCATCAGGGTGCCGTCGCGCAGATCGGCGCCAAACAGGTTGGCGTCCGTCAAGTCGGCGCCGCGTAGTTGGGTGCCGCGCAAATCGGAATTGGATAGATCGGCGCCACGCAGGTCGGTATTGCGCAGATCGGCGGCGAACAGATCGGCCTTATGAAAATTCACGCCGGAGAGAACGGCTTCCGCCAACTGCGCACCGGTCAATTTGGCCTGGCTCAGATCGGCACCGCCGAAATCAATGCCGGTCAATTCCCGTAACGAGAAATCAGCCCTCGCCCCGCCCGTGCCGCCCGTAAGCCAGCGGCTGTGCCGCGCCAAAGTAAGTTGAATTTCCTGCGTAATCATTTGCAATCCAAACAAATCGAGCCCGTGGATACAATGAGCGCGCGAAGTAAATATTGCCTTAAGAAGCGGCAATGAAAGGAGAGCTCCAGAGATTATTTTTCCGCGGTTTTCCGGCTTATCAGGCGGAAAATTGTCGGCGCCAGGGTGACAATCAATAAAATGCGAACCAAATGCATGGTGGCGACAAAGGCCGTGTCCACATCCAATGCCAGGGCGATTAGGCTCATTTCCGCCAAGCCGCCGGGTGAAAGGGCCAAAAGGAGCGCATACATGGGCAGGCCCAGGTAGGGCGCCATCACATAGGCGAAGGCCGCCGCCATGGTCAGCATGCCAAGGGCGGAAACAACACCAAGCATGATCGGCTTGGCGGTGGCGCGAAGATCCAAATTCACGAAACGGGCGCCAATGGCGGAGCCTATGACGACCTGGGCTATGGCGATCAACTCCGCCGGCGGCCGGCCGTCGACAAAACCCGCCAAATAGGCTGCCGCCGAGACCATCATGGGGATGAAAACCTGACCACCGGGCAGGGGCAGCTTTTGCCCGAGGATGTAACCCACCACGGCGCAGGCCGCCAATATAGCCAAGTCACTACCCGCCGCCGCCGGCCTTCCGGCCAGCACGCGGGCGGTGTTGGGAATATCCAGATCGGCCATGCCGGCCAGGAATAGGGGCAAGAGAAGGACCACGACAAATATCCGAATAGCATGCACAAGGGCGATGGTGCGTGGATCGCCGCCATTTTGTTCGCCGACAAGGGTCATTTCACCCAAACCTCCGGGCGTGCCGGAAAAAAAGGCCGTCACCCGGTTCATGCCGCCGATGCGAACCAAAAACCATACCGCCAGCCCTGTCATCACGGTGACGAAAACCGCGACGGTTACGGCGCCCGCGCTCCAATGCTGCAGTTGCTGCAAGATTTGCGGCGTAAAGGCGCTGCCCAGTAATGTCCCCAGTACGGCCGTCATGGAAAGCCGCAGCGGCATATGCAACGTCACCGGCGCGCCCGCCAGGGCGGCGATGGTGGTGATCGTCATGCTACCCAGCATCCAGGCCAAGGGAAAATTGAAATAATAGAAGACCGCGCCGCCAACCGCGCCGAGGGCGATGGAAAACGCCAGCCGAACAAACTGTCCCATGTCCAGCCTAGTCGGCAAAGCGGCCTAGGCGCACGGCCGTCTGGCCCAGCCGGGGCCGGTGGGTCGGCATAATCAGCACGCAGTCGTCATGGGGCGTCACCACCGGTTGGGCGCCATCGTGGGCGATTAACGTGCCGGCGTGGGCGATAACCTCCAGTCCGGTGTAGTCTTCCGCGAAACGAAAGGCCTCGGTCTGAATGGTGATCGGGCCGACCACTTCGATCAGCCGTTGGGCGGGCGGGTCGGCCGCCATATAGG
>JAPYPT010000146.1 GCA_029937535.1 Alphaproteobacteria bacterium | reverse complement strand
CTGCGGGGGTCGGCGCCACCGATGCGGTGACCGGTTTCGGGGTCCACGAAGATACCGTGGGCATGTCCCGCCAGTTGGTTCCAATCCTCCCAGCGTTCCACCATATGCCCTTGCGCCGCCAACGCCGCGATGGTTTCGGCCGGAAAACGGGCTTCCATGTATAACGTGTCCCGTGCTTCACCGAGGCTGAACCGGCCGGACAGGAAGCGGGGCATTTCAACGGCCTCCTGGATGTCCAGACCATGGTCGATCATGGCCAGATAGCATTGCAACTGAATTTGCGGCTGGCCATCGGCGCCCATGCACCCCAGCGCGCCCCAGAACCCGCCATCGCGCATGGCGATGGACGCCATCAGGGTGTGCAAGGGTATCTTGCCCGGTTCCAATCTGTTGGGATGGGCGGGATCAAGCGAGAAATATGAGCCCCGGTTCTGCAGCACGACACCGGTGTCCCCCGCCACCATCATCGAGCCATAGAACCCATAGATGCTTTGTATCAGCGAGACACCGTTGCCGTCCTCGTCCACCACGGCGATATAAACGGTATCTCCCGACAAACTGCCATAAGACGGCACCTTGTCCCAAGGCAGGGCCCGGGCCGGGTCCATCAGGCCCGCACGTTTATGGGCGTAGGGTTTCGAAATCAAGTCATCGATGGGAACAGGGGTAAAATCAGGATCAGCCAGCAATTGATCCCGGTCGTGAAAGGCAATCTGCTTGGCTTGCACGAGCATGTGCAGGCGCTCCGCGCTGAACATGGGTAATTCGTGCAGCCCCATGGGCTCGAGCAAATTCAGCATTTCCAATACGGTGAAGCCCTGGGTCGGGGCCGGGGTGTTATAGATGGCGACATCGCGATATGTGCTCGCTATGGGTTCGCCCCAGCGCGCCCTTTGGGCGGCCAGATCGGCAACAGTGAACAGCCCGCCGTTCTGTTCTGAAAAGCGGGCCATTTCCGTCCCGACCGCGCCCTCATAAAAGCCGCTCCAGCCGTCCCCGGCAATGGCCTCGAGCGTCCGCGCCAGCTTCCCGTTGACCAATTTTGTCCCTGCGGGTGGAGCCTCGCCATCGACCAGAAAAATATTGGCGCAGGCCGGATATTGCGTCATTTCGGCCGCAACCGGCGCCAAAATTTCCGCCAAGCGCCGGGTGATCGGAAAACCATCCCGGGCATGGCCAATGGCGCTTGCCAAAACAAGATCCAGAGGCAGACGGCCATACTCATCATGGGCCAGGGTCCAGCTGGCGACGGCGCCGGGCGTGGTCACCGTCGCCGGAATGATGCCGCGATAGGGTATTTCATCATGGCCCAGCTCCCGGATGGCCGGTACGCTGGCGAGGGCGGCCGCGCGCCCGCCGCCGTTCAGGTATCTGACCTTGCCGCTTTCGCCATCATGGATCAGCCAGAATGCATCACCGCCAAGGCTGGTCATATGGGGGTAGACCACGGCCAGAACGGCGCTCGTGGCGATGGCGGCATCTATGGCCGAGCCGCCCGCCCGCAGCACATCCACACCGGCGGCGGAAGCCAGCGAATGGGGCGACGTGACCATCGCCTTGGGAGCCAGCGTCGCCAGCCGTCCTTTCGTATTTTTCATCTTCGTTCCTAAATCGCGTCCACGGGAGAAACATAGCATGATGAAAAACCCATGCGCTGGCGAAATTACCGGCTGCGGCATTCGCTTTATACCACCCCGCGGGACGCACCGCTTGACGACGGCGGCGGGGGGGGGTAAGTCAGCAATTCGGCCCCGTGGCGGGTGTAGCTCAGTCGGTTAGAGCGCTAGATTGTGGATCTAGAGGTCGGGGGTTCAATTCCCCTCACTCGCCCCATTTCCCCCAATTCATGGGCATCCGGGTCACCGGCAAGAAAACATCGAATTGCAGTGGAAGCCGAGCGATGCGCGCCCTATATTGCAGGCATGCGAAGCTTGGCAGTCATGTTGTTTGGGTTGATTTTCATCGCCTCCGCCGAAGCCGGGGCGGATGTACGGGGCAGCGGCGTGATCATTTCCGGTGATGGCGTGGTCTTGAGCTCGGCGCATGTGGTCCGCCGGTGCCGGGCGGTTACGGTGCAGGGAGCGGGTTTCCCGGCGTCCGAAGCCGAAATCGTGTCCATAAATCACGACAAGGACCTGGCCGTTTTAAAGGCCCGTCTGCAATCTCCCAAACACGCGGTGTTCGGTGCCAGTTTCGACCTCCTGCATGGCGGGCTCGCCTACACCTTCGGCTATCCGGGCGGCTATCGTCTTGGCATGTTCGGCAGTACGGGGCGTATTATCGGCAAGGAGGTCGTCGGGCAGGGAACCGGTTGGGTTCGAAAGGAAGTGAACAAAGTTTCCTCGCCTGTCATCCGCGGTTTTAGCGGCGGTCCCGCCTTTAATGCCTGCGGCCACCTAATCGGGGTCATTTCCAAACGGCTGGACGGCAAGAAGCTGCGCGAAAAGACCGGCCTGGTGGCCGGGCCCGAGACTTTCGTGACCACCAAGGACGCGATCTTGCGACTGATGGAAGGTACCCAATTCCCCAAGGCCGGCTTCGGGCAGGATGGCCCGGGGCAGCATCCCATGTGTCCAACCAAAAAACACATGGAGCCAACGGATGTGAAGGAATTCGCCCAATTCGTGACCGTTTCCGTGGAGTGCCACCAGTAATCGGGCCGACTACCCTAACTAACCAGGCGGTGGCGACAGCGGCGTCCGGTCACCGGCGAAATAGCGCGCCACGTCAATGGCATCGATGATCAAACATAGAGTGCCGACGGCGGCCGCCACGATCAACCACGTGGCGTAGTGACCCACCTGCTCCGCCCCGAAAAGGTCCTGGTAGATCAATACCATGGGCACGATCCAGGGGGTATGCGCGATGCCGAGGATTTTTGCCAGTCCAAAATAGAGGTGCATCAGGCCCAGGATCATGGCTGCGCAAACAAACGCCCCGGCCATCCACCGGGCTGGCGCATGATCGAGGAAAAACAGTGGCGCTACAAAATGGACACTGATCAGCAACAGCAGCCACAGGCGCACCTTGAGGGGATAAACCCGAAACATATCGAGCATCATATAGATGCCGCTGACACCCAGAATGAACCTCACGAATTTTTCCCACTCTACAAATAAGCGCCCTTGATCTGCACATGGCGGGCATGATCGCCGGGCGTTTCCTCCACCACTTCGTAATACTCCAAGGTATCGGCGGCGGCGGCCTTGAAGCCGAGTTTTTCCAACGCATCCCGCATGGTTTCTCCCCGCCCCTCGCTGGTGACGCCGTCGGGCCAGTGGAACCGGAAAAGCGTCGTGGTTTCGGACATCTTGAAATTCCTTGTCAGCGCGGTCAGGACGCGAGGGAAGCATGGATGAGCCCTCATCTTCAAGCTGCGACATCGCGGGACACATCACGATTGGGAGATCGGGGGGAATTGTCCTGGCCGGAGATCGACGTGGTCGACATTCCGGCCATGCCTTACGTCCATTTGCCGCAACGGATCGGGCGCCACAACTGGAAAATGATCTAGGTTTTTAGCAGCCGGCGCACGGCGGCGGCGGCGGTGACTTTGCCGCGACCGCGGTAGTCTTCGTGGTTCTGTTCAATATCGGCCAGCTTATAGAGATAGTTGACCATCAGGCCGGCGGCGGCGTCCAGGCCGTTCGGGGAGGTATCGCCCAGCCAGTTAATCCTTTCCAGCCGGGCGCCGTTCGAGAGGTGGAAATTCTCCACCGGGTCCAAGGCCCGCTTGCCGCGCTTCTCATTCAACAGATAGCGCGCCGCCAGGGGCTCCAACACCGGGCGGATGGCGGCGGTGGCGGCCTCATCACGGTGCCAGTCATCGCGCGCCAGAATGGATTGCAGGGCTTCCCGCCCGCTGCCTGTCCCACCAGCCTCGGCGAGGGCCCCATCCTGGCTCAGCTCCCACGGCGCGACCTCGGTCTCCGCCAGCATTTTGCTCAGCCAGGCGCGGAACCCCGGCACCGGCGAAAGGGTCGCGAAGGTCTTTAGGTTGGGCAATTCCGCCCGCAATTCATCGACCACCCGCTTGATCAGAAAATCGCCGAAACTGACCTGTGCCAAGCCGGCCTGGGCATTGGAGATGGAGTAGAAGATCGCGGCGTCGGCCTTGTCCGGATCGCCGTCCGGGACATTGAGATCGAGCAATTCCTGGACATTGTCCGCCATGCCGCTGACCAGGGCGACCCAGACAAAGATCAACGGTTCATCCGGCATGCGGGGATGGAAAAATGCGAAGCAGCGGCGGTCGGGCGCCAGCCGGTTCTTTAGATCGTCCCAGGAGCGGATTTCGTGCACGGCCTCGTAGGAAGTCAGTTTCTCCAGCAAAATTGCCGGGGAGTTCCAAGTGATGCGGCGCAAATTAAGAAAACCGATATCGAACCAGGAGGTCAGCAATTCCCGCAAATCATCGTTCAACGGCCGCAATTCCGGCGTTGTGGATTGCAGCAGGATTATTTCCGCTCTCATATCAACTAAAAACTTAACACCTTGCGGTAAGGCATTGAATTGTGTCAATAAAGCGACGCGTCTAGGCACAAGAACGGCGCGCAGTTCCCGCTCCGCCTTGCCGCTGTTTTCAGCAGACTCCACGGCTTGCAAGGCCGCCATGGCGTGGCCGACCCGGTCCCGGTCGATGCCATATTCCGTTGCCAGCAGGATCAGAAACCGCCGCCGCCCCTCCGCGCCCAAATTCAAATAGAAATGGCCGAGATCCGCCGCCCTGGCCCGGGCCGAAACCTCGCCGCCGCGGCGGTCCAGGCAGTCCTCGATCCGCTGCTTCAGTTTTTCGACACCGGCCTCGCTTAACCCGGCATTCGCCGCCACCGTATCGGAGTCGCCAAACAAGGCCCGGCGCAGGGGCGCGAAGGTGCGGTCGAAAAGGCTTTCTCTATGCAGCATCACAAAACCATTATTTCATCTAATCAGAACATGACATGAGAAGCGTTACAAATTTGTTCAACCGGTCAAAACGTTTCATTTAGGTAACTGCGTCAATACGGCCGGTAAGGCAAGAGCCAGATCCTCGGCGATCAATCCGGGCCCAAAATTCCGGGCGCTTTCGCCATGCAGCCAGCACGCGGCCGCCGCCGCCTCGAACGCCGGCACGCCCTGGGCCAAAAGACCCGTGCAAAACCCCGCCAAGACGTCGCCCGCGCCCGCCGTCGCCAACTCGGGCGGTGCATTGGTGTTTATCGCGGCCCGGCCATCGGGCGCGGCAATCACCGTGTCCGGCCCCTTCAACAGGACCACGGCGCCGCAGGCGCGGGCCGCCGATCGGGTGCGTTGCAATTTATCGCCCCGGCCCTCGAATAACCGGCCGAATTCGCCCTCATGGGGGGTCAGAATGCAATTTTCGTGTAATTTCCGGAATAGGCCCTTTCGCGCCCGGCCGAAGGCGGTGATGGCGTCGGCGTCGAGCACAACCGCCTTTTTCAACGCCAACGCCGCCAATACATTGTCGCGCAATTGTTTGTTCACGCCCGCGCCGGGGCCCAGGCAGACGGCATTGCGCCGCGGGTCCGACAACAGGCGGCGGAAATCCTCGCCATCGCGCCAGGGGTCGATCATCACCGCCGTCAGATGGGCGGCGTTTTCAGCCACCGCGCTTTTTGGCGAGGCGACGGTCACCAACCCGGCGCCAATGCGCAGCGCGGCGCCCGCCGCCAGACGGGCGGCGCCGGTCTTACCCGGCCCGCCACTTAACACCACGGCATGGCCCCGGCTGTATTTGTGGTCCATCGGCGATAAGGACGGCCAGGACGGCAGCCAAAGGGATGGGTCATTGGCATATGTTTTGGGCTCTATATCTTCCAGCACGGCGTCGGGGATACCGATGTCGGCCACCCGCAAATCGCCGCACAGGCCCCGTCCGGGATAGAGAAAATGGCCGGTTTTGGGCCGGAAAAAGGTCACGGTCATGGCTGCCTGGAGGGCATGGCCAAGGATTTGGCCGCTATCGCCCTGCACGCCCGACGGCATGTCGACGGCGATTATGGGCAGCCCCCGCCCCTGTGCCGCCCATAGCGTGGCGCGGGGGGCGCCTGAAATATTCCGTGACAGGCCGGCTCCGAACAGGGCATCGACGACCAGGGCGGCGCCGTCCAAAACCGCTTCATCGAGCGGCGCAACCCGGCCCCGCCAGCGTTTCGCCATTGTCGCGGCATCGCCACGCAATTTAGCTTTCTCGCCCAGCAAGGCGAGCCTCACCACGGCGCCGGCTTTCCTGAGGTGCCGGGCGATAACGAAACCATCGCCGCCGTTGTTACCGGGCCCGCACAGGACGGCGGTGGGTTGCAGCCCGAACCGCTCCACGATTGCGTTGGCCACCGCCGCGCCGGCCGCTTCCATCAGCCTTTCGCCGCTTACGCCATAGGTCATGGCGGCGCGGTCGGCGCCATACATCTGTTCGACGGAAAGCACCTGCCGCATGGCGATTACAGGTCCGGTTGGCGGTCCAGGGGCCGGGCCGCCTCGAACGCTTTCGCGGCGCGCAGCACCAGATCCTCGCGGAAGTTATCGGCGACAATCTGCAGGCCCACGGGCAGGCCATGGGCGGTAAAGCCGCAGGGAATGGAACAAGCCGGCTGTTGGCCGAGATTGAAGGGATAGCTGAAGGGTGTCCAGTCGGTCCAATAGGTATCGTCCGGGGGGCTGCCGGGGGGCTGCAACCGACCCACATCGAATGCCGGCACCGCCAGGCTGGGCGTCAGCAGCAAATCGAATTCCTGGAAGAATTCGCGTAATTGCAAGTGCAGGACGGTCCGCCCTTCCATGGCGCGCATGTAATCCAGGATCGAGAGGTCCTCACCCTCGGCCACGATTTGGGCGAATTCAGGTTCCAGCTTGGCTTTGTCCTCGTCCGAAAAGTGCGCGAAAGCGCCGGCGGCGCCGGCCCACCAATGGGCTTTGAAAATCGCTTTCGGGTTTTCAAAACCGGGGTCCCGGCGCACCACGGATGCGCCCAGTTCCGTGAAGGCCTTGACGGCATCGGCGACGATGGCGGCCACGTCATCATCCACCTTCGCGTATCCCAGATCGGGACTGAAGGCGACTTTCAAACCGGCGATGCCGTCATCCAGACCTTGGGTGAAATCGATGTCTTGGTATGGCAGGGCCGTGTGATCGCGATGGTCGGGCTCCGACATGACATTGAGCATCAGGGCGGCATCCCCGACCGTGCGGGTCATGGGCCCAACGTTGGAGAGCGTCCGCATGGCGCTTTCCGGATAGACCGGGACCCGGCCATAATTCGCTTTGATGCCAAAAACGCCTGTAAAGCTGGCCGGTATGCGGATCGACCCGCCGCCGTCCGAACCTACCGCCAGCGGCCCCATATTGGCGGCCAGGGCGGCAGCGGCGCCACCAGATGAGCCGCCGGGCGTTTTCGCCAAATTCCAGGGATTTCTGGTAGTGCCGCTCAGGGCGCTTTCGGTCAGGCCCTTCCAACCCACTTCGGGCGTCGTGGTCTTGCCCAGCAGGATGGCGCCATGTTCGCGCAAGCGCGCCACGCAGGGGGCATCTTCATCCCACGGCCCGGCGGGATCGACGGTCAGCGAGCCTTTCAAGGTGGGCCAGCCCTTGGTCAACACCAGATCCTTAATGGTGGTCGGCACGCCATCCAGCTCTCCCATGGGCGCGCCCTTGGCCCAGCGCGCCTCCGATAACTTGGCCGCCGCCAGGGCGCCCTCGTCATCGATAATCATGAAGGCGTTGATCTTATCATTGACGGCGTGGATACGGTCGAGAACCGCTTGCGTCGCCTCCAGGGGTGAAAAACGGCCCTCCCGGTAACCCGCCAGCAGTTCAACCGCGCTCATCTCAATCAAATTATCGCTCATGACAAACTCCTAACCTTTTGGATTCCACGCCCTGCTCTGCGCCCTGATCCGCTCTCTTTGCCGCGCGGACAACTGCCCGCGCAGTTTATCAAAATGCCATTCCGCCAGGCTCGGTTTCTGGACCGCGCCCAACAATGCCCAATAGTATGCCTTGGCCATATCCGTCTCGACACCTTCGCCCAGCAAATACATCCGTGACAGCATCAACTGGGCGTCCGAATTGCCGCCCTCCGCCGCCTGGCCGAAATGATAGGCCGCGGCGGCCAGATCCCGTGGCACGCCCTCGCCATGGAAATAGACAAAGCCAAGATTGTATTTTGCCTTGTCCAGCCCGGCCGATGCCGCCTCGGCGAACAGAGCCGACGCCCTGGCCTGATCGCGGCGCACCCCCTTGCCGAAATAATAAAGATAGCCAAGGTTGCCCATCGCCTTGGCGTTGCCCAGATCAGCGGCGCGTTGAAACAATTCGGCGGCTTTTAGGAAATCCTGCCCGACCCCGCGCCCCTGGACATAAAGCTGTCCTAGATTTCGTAGTGCCTTGGCATTGTTTTGTGCCGCCGCCTTTTGATACCAACCCGCCGCTGCGTCTATATCTCCGCGGACGGCTTTGCCTTCTTGCAGATAGACCCCGACCACGCGCTGGGCCTCGGAATAGCCTTGTTCGGCGGCCTTGCGAAACCACTGCAGAGCGGTCTTGCGATCTTGCGCAACACCACGGCCGCGGTCGTACAGCAAGCCCAGCCAGTGTTGCGCCTCGGCCACCCCCGCCTCGGCGGTTTTGTGTAAGTCCCAAAATGCCGGGCGGGATTCACCATTCTTGAAATTCCGGTGGGCGCCGGACAAATCAACCGTCTGCGCCCGTACGGGCGCGGCAAGGCAACCGGCACTCACGACAAATGCAACGGCAAGGCGTAACCAGGAATTGGGCGGAAAAATCAGCATATGTTCACTGTACGTCGCCCATCCCGCCCGGACAAGCGAACCGCTAATCTCCGCCGGCGGCTTCCAGGCCCGGACGGATCAGCGGTTGACGGTCCGTGTCGCGTTCGTATTTACGGGCCGGGTTGTTGACCACGTCCGCCAAGGGCGCGGCCTGGAAGGAGGCTTGCACCTGCCGCTCGGGCGGCGTGCCATACAAGGTGGTGCGTTGCACGGGCGTTCGGCCCAAATCACGGATCAGGGCCTCCATGGCATGGGGCGGCAGCTCCTGGCCATGTTCCGAGCCCGCGGCCCGGGTAATGGTCTCGTTCATCAAGGTGCCGCCCAGATCGTTAACCCCGGCATTCAGGGCGGCCTGGATGCCGTCGCGGCCCATCTTGACCCAGCTGGTCTGAATATTGGTGATGTGGGGGTGCAGCACCAAACGGGCCACGGCATGCATCAACAGGGTCTCGCGATAGGTCGGGCCCATGCGGGCGCGGCCCTTCAGATAGATCGGCGCCTCCATATGAACGAACGGCAGGGGCACCAGTTCGGTAAAGCCGCCCGTTCTGGCCTGCAAATCGCGCAAACGCAAAAGGTGCCGGGCCCAATGTATCGGCTTGTCCACATGGCCGAACATGATCGTCGCCGTGGTCCGGAAGCCGGCGCCGTGGGCCGCCTCCATGACTTCGAGCCATTGGTTCACGCTCAGCTTGTCGGGGCACAGCACCAGGCGCACTTCCTCGTCCAGGACTTCCGCCGCCGTGCCGGGCAGGGAACCCAGGCCGGCGGCTTTTAACCGGCCGAGAAATTCCGGCAAGGAAAGACCAAGGGTTTGGGCGCCTTGATAAACCTCCAGGGGCGAAAAGGCGTGAATGTGCATATCGGGCGCGGCTGCCTTTACGGCGGCAAGGATATCGAGATAGGTTTGGCCAGTGTATTCGGGGTGGATGCCGCCCTGCATGCAAACTTCCGTGGCGCCGCGGTCCCAGGCCTCGGCGGCGCGGCGGCTGATTTCCTCCAACGATAGATCGTATGGGCGTCCGCGCAGGTTTTCGCTCAACTTGCCCTTGGAAAAGGCACAGAACTGGCATTTGAAATAGCAGATATTGGTGTAGTTGATATTGCGCACCACGACGTAGGAGACCCGGTCGCCATTGACCGATTGGCGCAAGGCGTCCGCCGCCCGGCAGACCGCATCAACCTCGCCGCCACGGGCCGCGAACAGTCGGGTGATCTCCCCTTCGTCCCATGCCGTGCCGCTTTGGGCGCGGGCCAGCAGGCGGTTCAGTTCCGGCACGTTTGGCGAAGCGGTCGCGATGGCCGTGAGGGGTGTGGGGGGGGCGGTATCGATGCCCGGCGACCAGGTATCGGTCCGCGCCAAGCCGTGGGCATCGACCCGGTTCAACACCGCTTGGGCAAAGACCGGATCCAGCCAGCGTTGGGCATCCTGGGCGTAATCGGGATAGATCGCCAGGCGTTCCACCAGATGCTTGCCCCCCTTGGCCGTGTCATCGGCCAATTGGCGCAGATGCGGCCAGGGTGCTTCCGGGTTTACATGGTCGGGCGTGACGGGCGATACCCCGCCCCAATCATCGATCCCGGCGTCGATCAGGCTGGGTGAATCGCCGGGGCTGAGATTGGGCGGCGCCTGGATGTGCATCTCCGGCCCGAATATCAGCCGGGCGGCGGCGATGCTCCAACGCAGCTCGTCTATGGGCGCATTGGGCCAGCCGGCCATGCGGGTATCTTCCTTGGCGCGGAAATTTTGTACGATGATTTCCTGAATATGGCCGTATTGATCGTGCAAATCGCGCAGCGCCAGCAGGGCCTCGATCCGCTCCACCCGGGTCTCGCCGATACCGATCAGGATGCCGGTGGTGAAGGGAATAGCCAGCCGCCCCGCCGCCTCGATGGTGGCCAGGCGAACCGCGGGGTCCTTGTCCGGGGAGCCGTGATGGCAGGCGCCCTTTTTCATCAGACGCGGCGAAATACTCTCCAACATGATGCCTTGGGAAACCGAAACCTCGCGCAGGGCGGCCAATTCCCCTTCGTTCATGACACCGGGGTTCAGATGCGGCAATAGGCCGGTTTCCTCGAACACCAGCAGGGCCATGGCGCGCAGGTAAGACAAGGTCGTCCCGTGACCCAGTTCCGCCAGTTCTTCGCGGGCCACGCGATACCGCAATTCCGGCTTGTCGCCCAGGGTGAACAGCGCTTCCTTGCAGCCGGCCTCGGCCCCGGCACGGGCGATGGCCAAAACTTCGTCCGGGGTCATATAGGCCCGTTGGCCGCGCCGTGGCGGATGCGCGAAGGTGCAGTAGTGGCAGACGTCCCGGCAGAGTTGGGTCAAGGGGATAAAGACCTTGCGGGAATAGCTGATCAGCCGGCCATGGGCCCGGTCGCGGACCCGGGCGGCGGCATCCTGCAAGGCGGCCAAATCATCCCAGTCAGCGACGCCGGCAAGCGTCAAGGCCTCGGCCCGGTCCGGCCGCCGCTGTTCCAGCCACGCCTCAATTTCCGGCTTCAACGCCATGCAAACAAATCCCCCTAGAGCATGTTCATTTAAAACATGCTCTGACTCTTAAGAAAAGAGCAATTGAACCAATCACTTGTGTCGCGACAGCGACGTCAATTAATTGAAAATTGCTCTAGTTCCGCAACATGCGGGCAGCGATGCCCGATGCCCGCAGATACTGTAAGCTGCCACAATCTTCTTGCCCCGCACAAAACAGCCGCAGATCGTCCGGCGTGTCAATATCCAAAGCGAAGCCATCCAATTCTAACACGTTTGGCACAACGGCGCAGTCGCGCAGCATTTGGCAATGCCGGTTGAAACTGTCGGGGCCAAAGGCGGGCTGCATCAGGTCCGGCGGCCACATGGCAAGGCAATTGGTTCCGTCATGATCCCGCGATGGGACAACGCAGGCACCAGGGGCCGTCACATCCATTTCGGCGATTTGCGCGACTTCCGCCGCCGTGATCAGGGGGACATCGCCCGGCACGTGCATCATCGCCCCGATGCCTTCGCCGGCCAGCACTTCACCGGCCTGCCCGACGGCGGCACTGTAGCCGCCCGGCCCCCGTTCCTTCATCACCCTGACACCGGCCCCCCGCGCGGCGTTTAGGGCGCCCTCGTCGCCACTGATCACCACCACGCCGTCCAGAGCGGTCAACGCGGCCAGAACATCGCGCAACATATGTTCCGCCAGCGCGCCGCGTTCGTCGGGGCTCAACACCCCCGCCAGGCGCTGTTTCGGGGCGTCAAAGCCCTTGATGGGCACCACGGCCCACATCAGGCGGCCAATCGATCAGCGAAATCCATCACATTTTGGGCCAGAATTTCCCTGTCTTCCAGGTTTTCCATCACCGTCTTGCAGACCAGGGGAGCCAGCCCCAACCCCGCGACCGCATCCGCCAGGTCCCCATCGCCGTCATCCAGGACAAAGCCGTCGAGCAAGGATCCGTAGTGCCGGGCCACGGCCAGCGCGGTGCTGGGCATGCCCAATTCAGCCATCATCTTGGCGGCGGGGCCCTTGATCGCCAGGCCGCTGACAATGGGAGAGACCGCGATGACGGGCGCCGGGGCATCCTTTATCGCCGCGCGCACGCCGGGCAACTCAAGGATCGGATCAACACTGACAAAGGGATTGGAGGGTGTGATGATGACCACCCGCAGCGCCGGATCGCCCAGCGCCGCCATGAAATCCGCCTGGGGCCGGGCCACCGCGATGCCGTCAAAATCAAACCCGCTGACCACGGGCTCGCAGCGGTCACGGACGAAATAATGCTGAAACGCCATTCGCCCCTGGGCGGTCCGCACCAGGGTGCGCACGGGATCATCGGTCATGGGCACGACGCGGCAAGTGATGCCTAATTTCTTCGTTATGGACCGGGTTACATCCGTCAGGCTTTGGCCCTCGTTCAGGGCTTCCGTCCGCCTGACATGCATGGCGAGATCGCGGTCGCCAAGATTGAACCAATTCTCGCCGCCCAGTTGTTCCAACGCCTCCATGAAGCGCCAACCCTCGTCGGCCCGGCCCCAGCCTCTGATCTGATCGTTCAGGCCGGCAAGGGCATAGATGATAGAATCCAGGTCGGGGCAGATATTCAGCCCCAGATGTTCAAAGTCATCGCCGACGTTGGCCACGACCAGAAGATCCTCGCCCAGGGCCAGGCGCGAAAGGCCAAGCGCCAGCTTGGCGCCGCCGACCCCGCCGGACAATGCGATGACGGGGCCCGATGGCTTAAGT
>JAPYPT010000145.1 GCA_029937535.1 Alphaproteobacteria bacterium | reverse complement strand
CCCAATGGATAGTGCCCTTGACCTTGCGGCCGTCGGGCGCGTTGCCGCCCTTGGTTTCCGGGTCGTAGGTGCAGCGCAGTTCCACCACCTCGCCGTTTTCATCCTTGATGAACTCCCGGCAGGTGATGAAATAGGCATAACGCAGGCGCACTTCCCGGCCTGGACCGAGGCGGAAGAATTTCCGGGGCGGATACTCCATGAAGTCGTCACGCTCGATATATATTTCACGGGAAAACGGCACCTCGCGGCTGCCCATCTCCTCGTTGCCTGGGTGGTTCCGGGCGGCGAGCATTTCGCTTTCGCCATCAGGGTAGTTCTCGATCACAACTTTCAGGGGACGCAGGACCGCCATGCGGCGCGGCGCCTCCAAGTTCAATTGCTCGCGGATGCAATGTTCCAGCATGGCCATTTCGACCAGGCCGTCGCTTTTGGTGATGGCCAGGCGGGAGATAAAATCGCGCACGGCGGCCGCCGGCACGCCGCGCCGGCGCAGGCCGGAAATTGTCGGCATGCGGGGGTCGTCCCAGCCCTCCACCCTGCCCTGTTCGACCAGCTCGGTCAGACGGCGCTTCGACAGGGCCGCGTGGGACAGGTTCAGGCGGGCGAATTCGTATTGTTTGGGCCGCTCTTCGGTACCGATGGTCTCCAGCAGCCAATCATACAGCGGCCGGTGGTCGGCGAATTCCAGGGTGCAGAGCGAATGGGTCACGGCCTCGATGGCATCCGACTGGCCATGGGCGAAATCGTAATTGGGATAGATGCACCAATCCGTCCCGGTGCGGGGGTGGGCGCTATGCAGAATGCGGTACAGCACCGGGTCGCGCAGGTTCATGTTGCCCGCCGCCATGTCGATCTTGGCGCGCAGCACACAAGTTCCGTCGGGGAATTCGCCGGCCCGCATGCGCCTGAATAGATCCAGATTTTCGGCCACGTCGCGGTCCCGGAAGGGGCTGTTGCGGCCGGCCTCGGTCAAGGTGCCGCGATAGGCCCGCATCTCGTCAACGGGCAGATCATCCACATAAGCCTTGCCCGCCTCGATCAACCCCTCGGCCCATTGATATAGCTGCTCGAAATAGTCCGAGGCGTAGTGCAGATGCTCGCCCCAATCGAAACCGAGCCAACGCACGTCTTCCTTGATCGCCTCGATGAAAACCTGTTCTTCCCGCGTGGGGTTGGTATCGTCGAAACGCAGATGACAACGGCCGCCGAACTCCTCGGCGATGCCGAAGTTCAGACAGATCGATTTGGCATGGCCGATATGCAGGTAACCGTTGGGTTCGGGCGGAAACCGCGTCACCACGCCCCCATGCCGGCCCGCCGCCAAATCATCGCGTACGATCTCGCGGATAAAATCAAGATTGGCCGCCTCGCCATCCGCGCCGTCTTCCGCTTCTTCAACGGTTTCGTTCATCACCAAGTGTCCAGCTCTATGTCGTTTCGCCCCTTCTGACAGAAAGTCCCGGTCCTGCCAAGCAACTCTATGGACCTCCCCACGCCTGGGGCTATAAAGTCGGGGTTTGCAAAAGGAGTGATTAGAGATGAGTTGGATGGAAACCTGCCGCGGCGTCGTCTACCCGTGGCATTGCGATCACCTGGGCCACATGAATGTGCAGCATTACGTCGGACATTTCGACATAGCCGCCTTTCATTTTCTGGTCGAGCTGGGCTTTAAAGCCGATGGCAATCAGGATGAGGGCATTTCCCTGGTCGATGCCCAGCACACGATCCAGTACAAAAATGAACAGCGGGTCGGCGCCCTGTTCAAGATTGAAAGCGCGCTGCTGAAGGTTGGCAACAAATCGGTCACCATGATGCACCGCTTGGTCAACATCGAAACCAAATTGATCGGCGCCACCACGGAAGTCGTCTGCGTCTGTTTCGATCTCGCCACCCGCTCCTCCGTGCCCATCCCCGATGACGTCAGGGAACGCCTGGGGGGCTTCATCATGGACCCAGACGACGAGACATGAAGATACGGTCGTACCAGGTCCCCATGGTGTAGGATAAACGCAGATAGAATAACCAAACGGGAGAGCGATGTGTCGGGTGAAATAGATTGGGTCGAAACACGGGCAAAGGTGAAGCAATTTATCGAGGACGTGGTTTATCCCCTCGAAAAAGGCTTCGACAAGGACACGGCCGAAAGCCAGGCCGCGTTGAAGGCCGTACAGCAGCAGGCCAAGGACGCCGGCCTCTGGGCCCTGGGTCATCCGGTGGATGTCGGCGGCCAGGGCATGCCGTTCATGGATTATGTGCATGTGAACGAGGTTATCGGCCGCTCGCACCTGGGCTCCGTCGCGGTGGGCTCGAACACCCTGCAGGATACCATCATGCTGCGCCTGTACGCCTCGCCCGAATGGCGCAAGAATTATATGGAGCCGCTGGTGGCCGGCGAATTCTATCAAAGTTTCGCCATGACAGAGCCGGAGGTCGCCTCCTCCGACCCCACGGGCATCCAGACCTCGGCCGTGCTGGATGGCAATCATTGGGTCATCAACGGCCATAAATGGTTCACCTCCGGCGCCGATCGGGCCAAATACACCACCGTCATGGTCAAGACGGAACCGGACGCCCCGGCCCACGAGGCCTTCTCCATGATCATCGTGCCAACGGACAATCCCGGCTACAACATCCAACGGGATATCCGCACCATGGGCATGTTGGGCGGCCATATGGAAGTGCTGTACGAGGATTGCCGCGTGCCCGCGACCAACATGCTGGGCGAGCGGGGCGAAGGCTTCAAGGTGGCCCAGGAACGCCTGGGCCCCGGCCGCATCTTCCACGCCATGCGCTGGTTGGGCCAGGCCCAGCGTGCCTTCGATATCATGTGCGAGCGTCTGAACAGCCGCAAAATCCGCGACGAAATGCTGGGCGACAAGCAACTGATGCAGGCCATGGTGTTCGAAAGCGCCGCCGAAATCCAGCAAAGCCGCCTGATGACCCTGGACGCTGCCCGCAAGATGGACGCCGGCGATCAGGCCCGTGTGGAGATATCGCTGATCAAGGTCACCGGCGCGCGCATGCTCCATAACGTCATCGACCGCGCCATCCAGGTCCTGGGCGCCCGGGGCGTCACCGATGATACACCGTTGGAGAGGATGTACCGCCAAGCGAGATTCGCCCGCCTGGTGGACGGCGCCGACGAAGTCCACATCTACCGCACGGGGCGGCGTATCCTGCGCGAATATGCAAGTGGCGCGGGTTACGACTTCGGCGAACGGGAGGGCGAGGTTGCCCACGTCTCCCGCCGCGCGGAGATGTAATTAAAGATCCGGCAGCAATTCCGGGCCGGCGGCCTCTACGATGGCCCCGGACCGGATCAGTTGGGTGGCCGCCTCGATATCCGGCGCCATGAAGCGGTCGTCGCCCAGGGCGTCCACCTCCCCGCGCAAGCATTTGATGGCCGCCGATAGCACCTCGCTGGTTTGCAGGGGCGCCCGCATTTCAACGCCTTGGGCGCCGACCAGCAGCTCCACGCCGATAATGGCGGCGAGATTATCCGCCATGGTCAGCAGGCGGCGGGCGGCGTGCGCGGCCATGGAGACGTGATCTTCCTGATTGGCCGAGGTCGGCGTCGAATCCACCGAACAGGGCGCGGCCATCTGCTTGTTTTCGGCCATCAGGGCAGCGGTGGTCACTTCCGCGATCATGAAACCGGAATTCAGACCGGGGTTGGGGGAGAGGAACGCCGGCAGCCCGAAGTTCATGGCCGGGTCCACCAGCAAGGCCACCCGGCGCTGGGAGATGGCGCCGATCTCGGCAATGGCCAGGGCGATCTGGTCGGCGGCCAGGGCCACGGGCTCGGCATGGAAGTTGCCGCCCGAGACTATTGTGCCGTCTTTGGTGAAGACCAGGGGATTGTCGGTCACCGCATTGGCCTCTATCTCCAATGTCCGCGCGGTAAAACGCAACACGTCCAGACAGGCGCCCATGACCTGCGGCTGGCAGCGGACGCAATAGGGGTCCTGGACGCGCTCATCATCGCTGCGGTGGGAGGCCCGGATTTCCGAACCCTCGATCAAGGCGCGCAGGGCCAGGCCGGTGTCGATCTGGCCCTGATGGCCGCGTAGGGCCTGAACCTCCGGCCGGAACGGCGCGGCGGAACCCATGATGGCGTCCGTGGACAGGGCGCCCGTGACCAGGGCCGCCTGGGCACAGCGCCAGACCTGGAACAAGCCGGCCAACGCCAATGCGGTGGAAACCTGGGTGCCGTTGATCAGGGCCAGGCCTTCCTTGGGGCCCAGCACGATGGGCGACAATCCCGCCGCCGCCAGCGCCGCGCTGCCTGACAGTGTCTTGCCGCCGTATACCGCCTCCCCCTCGCCCAGCATGACGGCGGTCATATGCGCCAGGGGTGCGAGATCACCCGAGGCGCCGACGGAGCCTTGAGCGGGGATGACGGGGCTGACGCCCGCCGCCAGCATGTCCGTCAGCAAGTCCACAACCTCGCCCCGCACGCCGGAGGCGCCCCGGCCCAGGGAAATAAGTTTCAAACTCATCACCAGCCGTGTCACGGCTTCGGACAGCGGTGCGCCGACGCCGCTGCAATGGGAGAGGATCAGATTGCGCTGCAGAGCCACCATATCTTCGGCCCGGATGGTGGTATTCGCCAGTTTGCCAAAGCCCGTGTTCACGCCATAGACCGGCGCTGTATCCTGTGCCGCACGGGCGATCAGCGCGGCGGCGGCATCGATGCCGGGGCGGCAATCCGGGTGCAGTTCCACCGCCGGGCTGTCCCAGTACATTGTTTGCAAAACCTGCAAGGATACGCTGCCCGGCATCAAGATCGTCGAGCTGCTCATCACCTCACCCCCAATAGACACGTTGCAGATGACCCGAATTCAGCCTACGAACTATATGGGAAAATATCCAGGGAGCGTCCGATGAACACAAGTTCACGCATCGACAACACACGGGATATCAAGGCGCCGCGGGGCCCGAAGCTAAACGCCAAGAGCTGGCTGACCGAGGCCCCGCTGAGGATGCTCATGAACAACCTTGATGCGGAGGTCGCGGAGAACCCCCAGGAGCTCGTGGTCTATGGCGGTATCGGCCGGGCGGCGCGCAACTGGCAGGCCTTTGACCAGATCATCGCCTCCCTGAAAAGCCTGGAAGCGGATGAGACCTTGTTGGTGCAATCAGGCAAGCCGGTGGCTGTTGTCAGAACCCATGCGGACGCGCCGAGGGTACTGATCGCCAATTCGAACCTGGTGCCCGAATGGGCCAATTGGGACCATTTCAACGAACTGGATAAAGCCGGCCTGATGATGTACGGGCAGATGACCGCCGGCTCCTGGATCTACATCGGCAGCCAGGGCATCGTGCAGGGCACTTACGAAACATTTGCCGAGGTCGGGCGTCAGCATTACGGCGGTGATCTTTCGGGGCGCTGGATATTGACCGGCGGCCTGGGTGGCATGGGCGGCGCGCAACCCCTAGCGGCGACCATGGCCGGGGCCTCTTTGTTGGCGGTGGAATGCCAGGCCAGCCGCATCGATGCCCGCCTGCAGGGTGGCTATCTGGACCAGCGCGCCGACGGCCTGGACCAAGCCCTGGCGCTGATCGAGGCCTCATGTAAGGCGAAGACGCCGCTCTCGGTCGGTCTCTTGGGCAATGCGGCGGAGATCTTTCCCGAATTGGCGGCCAGGGGCATCCGGCCCGACATTGTCACTGACCAGACCTCGGCCCACGACCCGTTCAACGGCTATCTGCCCGCCGGCTGGAGCCTGGAGGAATGGCGGGCCGCCAAGGAACGGGACCCCAAGGCAGTCGAAAAAGCCGCCATGGCGTCCATGGCCGATCAGGTCCGCGCCATGTTGCGCTTTCATGAACGGGGCGTACCGACCTTGGACTACGGCAACAACATCCGGCAAATGGCCAAGAATATGGGCGTCGCCAACGCCTTTGACTTTCCCGGCTTCGTTCCCGCCTACATCCGGCCCCTGTTCTGCCGGGGCATCGGCCCGTTCCGCTGGGTGGCGCTGTCGGGCGAGGCGGAGGATATTTATCGTACCGACGCCAAGGTCAAGGAACTGATGCCCCATGATTATCATTTGCACAATTGGCTGGACATGGCCCGGGAACGCATCCAGTTCCAGGGCCTGCCGTCACGCATTTGCTGGGTCGGCCTGGGCGACCGTCACCGCCTGGGCCTGGCCTTTAACGAGATGGTGGCCTCGGGCGAGTTATCCGCGCCGGTGGTGGTCGGCCGGGACCACCTGGATGCCGGCTCCGTCGCCTCTCCCAACCGGGAGACCGAGGCCATGAAGGACGGCTCGGACGCGGTCTCCGACTGGCCGTTGCTGAATGCCCTGGTCAACTGCGCCTCGGGCGCCACCTGGGTTTCCATCCACCACGGCGGCGGCGTCGGCATGGGCTATTCCCAGCACGCCGGCATGGTCATCGTCTGCGACGGCACGGAGGACGCCGCCCGGCGCATCGAACGGGTCCTGTGGAACGACCCCGCCACGGGCGTCGTCCGTCACGCCGATGCGGGTTACGACAGCGCCATCGACTGCGCGCGGGAATTCGGCCTCAATATGCCGTCGTTGGAATAGCGCTGGATTAGCGGCGCAGGTCCCTGATCCGCTCCACCAGTTCGGCGTTGATGTGCCGCGGTTCGTTGGATTTGCGGTTGTCATGGCGGCGTAGTCCCGGCAGGCGGGCACCTTCGATGGCATCGTATCGTTGGAAGAAAGCCTCGCAATGCTCCGCCCAACCGCTCCCCGCGACCAGTTCGGGGGAGATGGCCATGATGAATTCACCGCCAACGGAAGGTCCGCCGTCGTTATTGTCGGCAGCCTGGGACTCAAAACCGAAATGGTCGCCGACAGCCCCGCCCGCCAACAATTCAACCATCAGCGCGATGGCCGAGCCTTTGTAACCGCCAAAGGGCAGCAATACGCCCTGCAATATTTCCCTTGGGTCGGTGGTGTCGTTGCCACTGGCGTCAAGACCGGCGCCCAATGGCACCGCCTCGCCCTCACGGGCGGCCAGTTGAATTTCGCCATGGGCCATGGCCGCCGTCGCCATATCCACCACCACCGGCATCTTCCCCGGCCGTGGCCAGGCGAAGGAGATCGGATTGGTGCCGAACAATGCCTCGCTTCCTCCAGCGGGCGCCACATAGGGTTTGGAACTGACGCAGGCCAGACCGATCAGGTCCTCGGCCGCCAGCGCCTCCACTTCCGGCCACATGGCGGCGAAATGATAGCTGTGGGTGATTGTCATGACCGCGATGCCGAGTTTCTTGGCGGCCTCGGCCAGAACCGGCACGCCCCGTTCAATGGCCAGCGGCGCATAGCCGTTGTCGCCATGCACCTTGATCACGGCGGCCAACGCATTATCGATCGTCGGACGCGCCCGGCCATTCACCTTGCCGCTCCTCAGCGAGGCAATATAGCCCGGCACCCGAAACAGGCCATGGGAGGCGGAGCCGTCCCGCTCGGCCGTGACAACGGTGCGCACCAGAGCATCGGTGTTCGGTTCATCGCAGCCGTTGGATGCAAACACCGCCCGGCTCAATTGTTCAATGTCTTCCAGGGTCAGTGGGATCGTCGCCGTTTCTGCCATCTTGTTTCTCTCAAAGGAGGGTGATGTCAGAGCATATCCGGAATCGACCAGGCATCAAACGATGCCGCACTACCCCGCCATGGCCGCGCGGCGTTCGCGTTTGCGTTGGTGGGGGTCCAGCGTGGCCTTGCGCAGGCGGATGTATTTGGGGGTAACTTCGACCACTTCGTCGTCGCCGATGTAGGCGATGGCCTGTTCCAGGCTCATGCGCCGGGGCGTGGTCAGGCGCACGGCGTCGTCCTTGCCGGAGGCACGGATGTTGGTCAACTGCTTGGCTTTCAGGGGGTTAACTTCCAGGTCCGAAGGCTTGGCGTTTTCACCGATCACCATGCCGGCATAGACCTGTTCGCCGCCGCCGATAAACAGCACGCCGCGCTCTTCCAGATGCCACAGGGCGAAGGGTACGGCGGCGCCAGCCTGGTTGGCGACGATGGCGCCGCTGCGCCGGCCCCGGATCGGGCCCTTATATGGTGCATAGCTGTGATACAGGCGGTGCATGATGCCGGTGCCCCGTGTATCGGTCAGAAACTCGCCGTGATAGCCGATCAGGCCCCGTGACGGCGCCAAAAATGTAATCCGCGTGCGACCAATGCCAAAAGGACGCATGTCGGTCATCTCGCCCTTGCGCTCGGCCATTTTTTCCACGACGACGCCGGTAAATTCGTCGTCAACGTCGATGGAGACTTCCTCGATGGGTTCCTGCCGCTGGCCGTTCTCCGGGTCGTTGCGGTAAAGCACGCGGGGCCGGCCGACGGTCAACTCGAACCCTTCCCGGCGCATGGTCTCGATCAACACGCCCAACTGCAATTCGCCCCGGCCCGCGACCTCGAAAGCGTCCCTCTCGCCGGTCTCGGTAATCTTGATGGCGACATTGCCCTCCGCCTCCGCCAGCAGACGGTCGCGGATCACCCGGCTTTGCACTTTCGAGCCGTCCTTGCCGGCCAGGGGAGAGTCATTGATGGCAAAACGCATGGCCAGGGTGGGCGGATCGATGGGCGGCGCCTTGATCGGCTCATTCACCAAAGGGTCGGCGATGGTGTCGGCCACGGTGGCATTCCGCAGTCCGGCGATGGCGACAATATCACCCGCCGAAACCTCATCCACCGGCACCCGGTCCAGGCCGCGAAAGGCCAGCAGCTTGGTGACGCGGGTTGTTTCCACCACGCTGCCGTCATCGCGCAGGGCGCGGATGGTGTCGTTATGGGCCAGGCGGCCGGATTCAATGCGCCCCGTCAGCACCCGGCCCAGATAGGGATCGGCATCCAGCAGCGTGGCGATCATGGCAAAGGGCGCATCCGCATCCACGTCCGGGGCGGCCACATGGCGCAACAACAGCTCGAACAATGGCGTTAGGTCGCCGCCCCTAGCCTCGGCATCGTCGCTGGCCCAGCCGTCCCGGCCAGCGGCGTAGAGGTAGGGAAAATCCAGTTGTTCCTCGTTGGCTTCAAGGGCGGTGAACAGATCGAACACTTCGTTCAGAACCTCGTCGGGACGGGCATCGCCGCGGTCGATCTTGTTGATCACCACGATCGGGCGCAAACCCTGGGCCAGCGCCTTGCCGGTGACAAATTTGGTCTGCGGCATGGGGCCTTCGGCGGCATCGACCAGCAGCACCACGCCATCGACCATTTTCAGGATACGCTCCACCTCGGCGCCGAAATCCGCATGGCCCGGGGTATCGACAATATTGATGCGCGTCCCCCGCCATTCGATGGAGGTGCATTTGGACAAAATGGTAATGCCCCGCTCACGCTCCAGATCATTGGAATCCATGGCCCGCTCCGCCACCTTCTGGTTGGCGCGGAAGGTGCCCGACTGGCGGAACATGGCATCGACCAGGGTGGTCTTGCCGTGGTCCACATGGGCAATGATGGCGATATTACGAAGCGGCATGCTTAGTCACGATCTCTGAAATTGGGGGTGGGCCCGGCATAAAGTCTGGGCGCGGCGGAGACATACACCGCCAGGGCCCCGGCGTCCAGTGTCATGGCGCACAATCGGCCGGCAAGATTAATATTCCATCAAGAGGCCGCCATCACAAATTAACTTTTGCGAATATTTCGGCTTGTCATTCCGGCAGGCCGGCGGCGACGAGATTGTCCCGCCAGCTTTCCTTAAAGGCATCCCAGGCGGCCTCCGTTTGCGGGTTTACCGAAGCAACATTAATTTCCGGATGCAATCCTAGAAGTTCGGTCATCAAGCCGCGCGCCTCTTCCAATCGGTCATGCCTTGCGAGAAATTCTATTAAGACGATATTCGGAAAAACCGTCGGCACCTTGCGATTAAGCGCGACGGCCTCCCGGTATGCCGCCTCCGCCGCCTCGATTTGGCCCAGGGCATCAAGGCACTTACCTCTAAAAAGGAAGAACAAAAACCGTAACGGATCGCGAGGTGATAATCGAAGGGCCACGTCGATCGTCTCCAAGGCCTCTTCATACTGCCCGGCCCGGCCCAGCGCCTCACCCAGGCCCCAGGCGGCAAAGGAAAAATTGGGATTGAGTTGCACGGCAAGGCGTTGTTCGCGAATGCCGCCCGCGACATCACCGGCCAAGGTCATGGTCCGTCCAAGGGCGAAATGGGTCAGCGCATCCCGGTCATCCTTCAAAACGCCAATTCTGCCCAGCTCCACGCCTTTGCTTAGCTGCGCCTCCCGGTCGGTCCGGAAGCCATAGGCCACGGCATTGTGCAGCATCCAGCAATGCATGGCATAGGCCGGGGCAAAGGATGGATCGAGCGCCACCACCTTTTCATACAACGGTTCCGCCAGATCCGTGTCCTCTGCCGAACGTTGATTGAAATGCCAGTTGGCTTGTTGAAAAAGATCCCAGGCATCCAGCAATTGGGGCGCCTTTTTGGCCGCGCGTTCCATCTCCGCCCCGGCCAATTCAGGCTCCACAGCAGCCACGATGGCCTGCTGCATCTCGTCCTGTAGATCGAAGATATCCACCAATTCGCGGTCATAGCGTTCGGCCCAGATGTGATTACCGCTGGCGGCCTCGATCAACTGGGCCGTGATACGTACCCGGCTGCCGGCCTTGCGCACGCTGCCCTCCAGCACATAGCGCACGCCCAATTCGCGCCCGACTTGAGTGATATCGACGGCCTGGCCCTTATAGGTGAAGGTGGAATTGCGGGCGCTGACAAAGAACCACCGGAATTTCGACAGCGCGGTGATGATATCTTCGGAAATGCCGTCGGAAAAATATTCCTGCTCCGGATCGCCGGACATGTTGTCGAACGGCAACACCGCGATGGACGGCTTTTCGGGCAGAGGCAAGGCCGCGCTCTGTTCACCGGCGGCATCCTGGATCGAACCTCCCATGCGCGCCGGCCAGCGCCAGACATGGACGGGACGGGCGATATTTTTCATCTCGATGTCGCCACCGTCGGAAAATTCGGCGTCCGATCTGTCGCGGATCTGGCCCTGAACGATGTCGGAAATGGCTATGCCGCCAGGTTCGGCGATTTCCTGCAGGCGGGCCGCCACATTCACGCCGTCGCCGAATATATCGTCGCCGTCGACGATGACATCACCGAGATTTATGCCGACGCGGTATTCAATGCGCCTCTCGTCGGTTTCACTGTCATTGAGTTGGTTGGCCTCGGTCTGCACCGCAACAGCCCAATTGACGGCATCGACGACGCTGGGAAATTCGGCCAACAGGCCATCGCCCATGAGTTTAACCACCCGCCCCCGATGTTTGATGATCTTCGGCTGAACCAAATCCCCGAAACGGGCTTGCAGACGCGCATGGGTGCCCGCCTCGTCCGCACCCATCAGGCGCGAGTATCCGACCACATCAGCGGATACAATTGCCGCCAGTCTACGTTGGGTTGCTTCAGACATGCGCGGAGTGTAGCCGCGCATGTCCGCGGAATCCATACGCGCCATCGACGGAGGTGGACAATCTATCACTTCCGCCTTTGCCTACCGTCCGGCGAGCGGTTAGGTTTGGCGGCGTCCGCGTTTGTAATCAGGGTTCCCCATGTCCTTCGAAACGTTTAATCCCCCGGCCGGCTTTCACCCTTGGGAGCCGGAGCGGTATTATTACGGCACCATCGGGCCGTTGTTCGTGCAGAACCTCGGCGGCAAGGTGGTGTTCGGCTTTCGCTGCCGCGAGAAACACGTCAACGCGGCAAAAATCTGCCATGGCGGCATGCTGTTTACCCTGATCGACATCGAATTGGGCTTCAACGCCAACGTGGAAACGGGCATTCCGGGATTTCTGGTCACCGTGAACATGACATCGGATTTTCTGGCCCCGGTAAAAGAAGGACAATGGGTGGAAGCTCATGGCAGCGTGGTCAAACAAACGCGCAGCCTGGTTTTCGCCGAGGGCCGATTGTATGGGGACGGCGAATTGTGTTTGCGGGCCAATGCGGTGTTAAAGGTCCCCAAGGGCCTGGATGATTTTGACATTGCCGGCAGTCTGCCCCCCGTGCACGTGCCCTAGCTAGCGACCCTAGATAGCCTCATGACAGGCGCGGGGTGAACCTTCATAATAGACAACACAGTGATCTCGCGCGGCAGGAGAGGAAATTTCAATGGCCAATGGATACGATGAGACCTATGGCGCCTGGCAGCGCGACCCCGAGGCGTTCTGGGCCGAGGCGGCGCAGGATATCCATTGGATCAAGACCTGGGACAAGGTTCTCGATGATACCCGCCCGCCGTTTTACCGCTGGTTCACCGGCGCCCAGACCAACACCTGCTATAACGCCGTCGATCGCCATGTGGAGGCCGGGCGCGGCGATCAGGCCGCCATTATTTACGATTCACCCATCACCGACAGTGGCCGCACCATATCCTACAGAGAGCTGCGGACCCAGGTAGCCCAATGCGCCGGGATGCTGCGGGGGCTGGGCGTGGAGAAGGGCGATCGGGTCATCATCTATATGCCCATGGTGCCCGAAACCGCCATCGCCATGCTGGCCTGCGCCCGCATCGGCGCCGTGCATTCTGTTGTGTTCGGCGGCTTCGCGGCGAACGAGCTGGCCACCCGCATCAATGACAGCCTGCCGAAAGTGATCATCTCCGCCTCCTGCGGGATCGAGCCGGGCAAGGTGGTCGCCTACAAACCCCTGTTGGACGGGGCCATCGAAATGGCCAGCCACAAACCCGATGCCTGCGTAATTCTACAGCGCGAGATGGAGACGGCGGAATTGCTGCCCGGCCGGGATCACGATTGGGACGAGGTCATGGCAGGGGCGCAACCCGCCGACTGCGTTCCCGTGCTGGCCACGGACCCGCTGTATATCCTCTATACCTCCGGCACCACGGGCATCCCCAAGGGCGTGGTACGGGACAATGGCGGCCATCTGGTCTCGCTCAAATGGTCCATGAAAAATATCTACGACATCGACCCCGGCGAAGTCTGGTGGTCGGCCTCGGACGTGGGCTGGGTGGTGGGCCATTCCTATATCGTCTATGCGCCGCTGTTCCATGGCGCCACCACCATTTTGTTCGAGGGCAAGCCCG
>JAPYPT010000144.1:3654-13178 GCA_029937535.1 Alphaproteobacteria bacterium | reverse complement strand
CGTCGAAACATTTCGTGTAGCGCCCGGCAACCACGGAAAAACGTGACCGGGTTGCTACGGGCGCTATCGATGCCGTTGATGACCGCATCCTCACGCTCATAGTCAAAACTCCAGACCAGATAAGGCCGGTCCGGATAGGTAGCGACCGAACCATGCCCCAACGCGCCCGACAGATTTTCGCCGAGCCAACTCATGATGTTGGCCCGCAGACCGCCATGCTCGCCTTCTCTAGCAAAAAATGCGTCGGCTTTTCCTTGAATATATGTCTGCATTTCTGGTGTCAGTTCCGCAATCGTCCCGTCAACACCATCAACGTCCGCGTGGAATTTAAAACTTCCGTTGTCCACTTTGTTGCCGCGGGAACTTACGCCGGAGAAACCATAGTGGGCGAAGGTGTCCGCATACACATGGGCTGCGATACCAATGAGGGCCGGAGCGAAGGCTCTATCCGCTAGCGCGAGATGGTGGTCCCGCATTTCTTGTGCGATCTCGCTGTCCATCCGGCACTTGAGACGTTCTGTATAGCTATCTCCGATGTTGCCGGGAAGGAAGTGGAACGGCACCCAAACTTGGCGTTGATCGCCTTCATCCAGGTTCGCTCCATCAACCGTGTGGTGCGCGGTTGCCTCCACGTCGATCCGTGAGCCATTTCGAAATGTCACATGGCTTCTCGCAGCATTGTCATCGACAAACTGTGCGCAGCTGGCAATAATTTTTGATACATCGGCGGTCAGGCCCGCAGCCCGAGCCATGGCGTATGTCCCGTAGTAATGCATGTCAAGTTGCACGAGCCGGCTCCTCGTTTTTATTGACTAGAAATTCTATCTATAAAGCAATTGTGGTGTGTCATCACGATAATTATCGTAATATTTGTATTAAATAAATTATTACAACAATAGATAATAATTTGAAACGCCGATTGAATTAGAGTTGTGCGGCAAAAATAAACCCGAATTTCAAAACACCCGCTGCAAAAACTCCATGCCTAGGTCCAGGCCGTCCTGGGCGATGGTGTGGCCGGCGCCGGGGCTGACGTGCCATTCGACGTTCAGGCCGGCGGCGCCCAGGGCCTCGACGGCGTCGTGCAGATTTTGCACGGGCAGCATTTCGTCCATATCGCCGTGGATCAGCAGGATCGGCGGTTTCGATATGGCTTCGTCCGCCAGCAATTCGGGCCCCGCCAGCAGGCCGGAATAGCCCAGGATGCCCGCCACCTGGCGGGGCCGGCGCAAGGCCACATGCAGGCTCATCATGGTGCCCTGGCTGAAACCGACCAGGACCAGTTTGTCCTCGCTCAGGCCGTGGCGCTCTAATTCCCGGTCGATGAACTGATCCAAAACAGGCGCGGCGTCGCGCACGCCGTTTAGGCGGCTTGAGGGATCGAACTGGTCAATGGGGAACCATTGATAACCCATGGGCGACATCTCGCACCGCTGCGGCGCGTTTGGGGCGGCGAAGGCGGCATTGGGCAGGATGCGGGCGAAATAGGGCGCTAGGCCGATCAGGTCGTTACCATCGGCGCCGTAACCGTGCACCAGGATAACCAATTGCTCCGCCGCCCCGCCGCTGGCTGGTTCCTGGCGGGGGCCATCAATGGTTGCTGCGTTCATGATCTTGGTGTTCTCCTTATGGTGTTCGCCATGCTCCACATTGACAGTTTTGCGGCTAACGTCGGACAATGTCGAGATGCAATCTATAACAATGGGTCCGCCATGCTTACCGTCGAAGAAAACGATCTTTTAACCCAGACTGGCGCCGATACGCCCATGGGCCAGTATTTCCGTCGTTTCTGGCAGCCCGTGGCCTTGGTGGAGGAGTTGCCCGAACCGGACGGCGCGCCCATGCGCATCACCGTCATGGGCGAGGAACTGGTGGCATTCCGCGACACCGAAGGCAAATTGGGCCTGCTGGATGCCCGTTGTCCCCATCGCGGCGCCAATTTGTTCTTTGGCCGCAACGAGGAATGCGGCCTGCGCTGCGTCTACCACGGCTGGAAATTCGATGTGGAGGGCAAGGCCATGGACCTGCCCAATATCCCGCCCGGCGCCCGGCATCATGAGACGATACGGGCGAAATCCTACCCGACCCGGGAATGGGGCGAAGTCGTCTGGGCCTATATGGGGCCCCCGGCCGACGTGCTGCCGGAATTGCCGCGTCTGGAGTTTTGCGTGGTCGATGCGCCCAACCGCTATGTCACCAAACAGTTGGTCGACTGCAACTGGGCCCAGGTGATGGAAGGCGACCTGGATACCGCGCATTTTTCGTTTTTGCATATGCCGGCGCCCAGCGTCGCCTCGAACGAAAACCCCGATGCCCCGGCGGATGCCCGGCGTCTGCGCTGGATCCGCAATGACCCCATACCGAAATTCACCGTCCTGCCCCACGACGTGGGCTTCATCGTCGGTGGTGTACGGGCCGGTGACGAGGGGGAGAATTATTGGCGCATCACGCAATATACCCTGCCCGCCCATGGCACCGGCCCCTCGACCTTTCCCGGCGAGACGTATTTTGGTTTCACCCTGGTGCCCATCACCGATGAAAGCTGCTGGATGTATTGTTATGGCTGGAACCCGGAACGGACCATCGGGGGGGAGGAGCGCGCCAAGCTTGAACAGGGCCACGGCATCATCGCCAACACCGGGGCCGACTATGTGCCTCTGAGCAACCGGGGCAATGACTATCTCATCGACCGGGAAAATCAACGCAATGCCACCTATACCGGGGTCAAGGGCCTGGCGGAACAGGATCTGATGATCCAGGAAAGCCAGGGCAAGCGGGTCGACCGCAGTCTGGAAACCCTGACCGCGACCGACGCCGCCGTGGTCCGGTTCCGGCGCACGGTAATGGACGGCGCCCGGGATTTGGCCGGGGCGGGTACGGAACCGGCGGCACCGTGGCAACCGGAGGCTTATTGCGTCCGGCCCGGCAGCTGCATCGCCGGCAATAATGCCGGCTTCGACGAGGTTTTGCTGCAACGCTTTGGCGACCCCCTGGGACGGGCCGGTTAAAGGACCGGACAGAGATGGCCGCCTTGCTTGAAAAATATTTCAAGACCATGCCGGCCTTGGCCGAGCATGTCCGGGGCAACCCGGTTGGGGGATCCTGTCCACGGGCGGTGGAGGCGGTTTTCTCCCCCGCGCTGTTCGCGGCCGCCGAGCAGGAAATTCCCCAATGGCCGGGCTATGCGCCGACGCCGCTGCGGAACCTGGACCGGCTGGCGGCGGAACTGAACATCGGCTCGGTGTTGTACAAGGACGAAAGCGGGCGCTTTGGTCTGGGCAGCTTCAAGGCGCTGGGCGGCGCCTATGCGGTTTTGCGGGTGCTCGCCGAACAAACCGGGGCGCCTTCGTTGGCCGGCATCCGGGCCGGGGATTATGGCGCGGCCGTCGCCGGAATGACCGTGGTGGCGGCCACGGACGGCAATCATGGCCGTTCCGTCGCCTGGGGCGCGCAACAGGCCGGCTGCCAGTGCCGTATATATATTCACCGCGACGTCAGCGAGGGCCGGCAGCGGGCCATGGAGGACCTGGGCGCCGATGTGGTCCGCACGGCCGGTGATTATGATGACAGCGTCCGGGTCTGTGCGCGGGAGGCGGCGGAACAGGGTTGGCATGTGGTCTCCGATACCTCCTACCCCGGCTATGACCAGATCCCCCGCGATGTGATGGCTGGATACGGCATCATGGTGGCCGAGATCCTGGCTGAAACCTCACCGCCCAGCCATGTGATCCTGCAAGCCGGCGTCGGCGGCATGGCGGCCGCACTCTGCGCCCGGCTGTGGCTGGCCTTGGGCGCCGAGCGCCCGCGGGTTACCGTGGTGGAGGCCGACCGCGCGCCCAGCCTGGCGGCCAGCGCCCGCGATGGGGTCATGCAGACTGTGGAAATTGTCGAGGAAACCGTCATGGCCGGGCTGTCCTGCGGCGAGGTTTCGCCCCTGGCCTGGGATGTCCTGCATCATTGCACGGAGCATTTCGTGACCATGGCCGATGATCAGGTCGGGGCCGCCATGCGCTGTTTGGCCTCCGGCGCGTTGGGCGGCGGCGCCATTGAAGGGGGCGAATGTTCGACGCCGGGTCTGCTGGCCCTTATCGCGGCCGCCTCCGACCCGGCCTTGCGCGATGAATTCGGGCTGGACCGGGACGCCCGGGTTTTGCTGATCGGCAGCGAGGGCGCCACGGACCGGGATATCTATCAAGCCATCATGGCGGCGGGATGACAACGATAGGCGAGGGACCTCCGCGCGGCTTTCCAGAGGTCGAGTTCGCCCAACGCCTGGACCGGGCCCAGGCATATATGCACGACGTCCATATGGACGTCATGTTGCTGACCACGGAGGAGAACATCCGTTACCTGTCGGGCTTCGGGACCCAGTTTTTTCAAAGCCCGACCCGGCCGTGGTTTCTTGCCGTGCCGAAATCCGGCAAGCCGGTGGCGGTGATCCCCACCATCGGCGCCGTGGCCATGTCGAAAACCTGGATCGAGGATATCCGCACCTGGTCCTCGCCCCATCCCACCGATGACGGCATCTCGCTGCTGGCCCAAACCATCGCCGAAATGGGCAGCCGCATCGGCTTGCCCATGGGCCGGGAAGCCGTGCTGCGCATGCCCCTGAACGACTTTGCCCGCCTGCGCCAACGCCTTGACGGCGCCGAATTCATCGATGCCTCGCCCATCATCCAGGCCCTGCGGCTGGTCAAGTCGGAACTGGAAATCGAAAAAATTGCCCATGCCTGCGCTTCCGTCGGCAATGCCTTCGATGCCGCGCCGAAACTGTTTTCCGTGGGGCAAGGCGATGTGGAGGCGTTCCGGCGCTTCAAGATCGAATGCCTGAACCAGGGCGTGGACGATGTCTCCTACCTTGTCGGCGGGGCGGGCGCGGGCGGTTATGGCGATATCATCTCGCCGCCGTCGGGACGAAAGATCCAAACCGGCGATGTGCTGATCCTGGATACGGGCTGCACCTATGACGGCTATTTCTGTGACTTCGACCGGAATTTTGCCTTCGGCACGGCCTCCGACCAAGTCCGCCAAGCCTATGACACGGTCTATCGCGCCACCGAGGCCGGCTTGGCGGCGGCCCGGCCGGGTGCGACCTGCGCCGATTTATATCATGCCATGCACGGGGTCATGACCGCAGAAGGCGATGTGGGCCGCCTGGGCCATGGCCTGGGGCTGCAACTGACCGAGGGGCCGTCGAACACGCCGTGGGATGAAACCGAACTGCGCCCCGGCATGGTCATGACGTTGGAGCCGGGCATGGCCTTTGGCGACGGCAAGGTCATGGTGCATGAAGAAAATATCGTCATCCGCGACGGCGCGCCCGAACTATTGTCCCGCCGCGCTGACCCCGAACTGCCGGTGCTGGGGTAGTCATGGCCTTGGATTTCGAAACCGGTCAAGGATGGGGCGATGCCACGGCTCTGGGCCTGGTCATCCTGCAAGCGGATGAAACCATTGAGGTGGAGTTCCGCCAGCTCATGGCGCCGGAGCTGTTCACGCTCTACCACAGCCGGGTTCCCAGCGGCGTGGAGGTGACGGGGGAAACCCTGGCCCGGATGGAAGCTGAAATTCCTACCGCCGTGGGTTTGTTCCCCGCCGGGGCGAACCTGGATGTGGTCGGTTATGCCTGCACCTCGGGCGCCGCCGTGATTGGGGAAGATCGGGTTGGTGAGCTGATCCAATCCATCCATCCCGGCGTGGCGGCCACCAACCCGCTGACGGCGGTGAAGGCCGCCTTGCGGGCCTTGGGCGTGCGCCGTATCGGCTTTCTGACACCTTATGTGGCGGAGGTGTCGCTGACGATGCGCGGGCGCCTTGAAGACGACGGCGTCGCAATCACGGAATTTGGCTCGTTCGAACAAAGCGAGGAAGCGCTGGTGGCGCGGATCACCCCGGCCTCGATCCTCGAGGCCATCGTCCAGGTGGGCGCGGGCCCCGATTGCGAGGGCATTTTTGTCGCCTGCACAAATCTGCGCACTCTGGATATTCTGGCCGAGGCGGAGGCACGATTGAACAAACCGGTCATTTCCAGCACCCAGGCCCTGGCCTGGCATATGGCGTGCCTGGCTGGCCGGCCATTGCAGCCGGCGGGGCGGGGCAGGCTGTTCGACGCGATCCTATAAGGCGTTGCATGGCCGGCGCAGGGTGCGCCACATGTGGGATGAAGGCGTGTTGTCGTTGCCCAGGCCTTCGCTGGGCTGTTTGAAGTGCCGGCCGAGCAGATCCTCGAACTGTTCGATTTCAATGACGATATCGGGGTCGAAGGAATAGAGGTCATTGACGCAGATCTTCCGCGCGGTCATGTACCATTTATGAACGCGGGAGCGCTCGTATTCCGCGACGATATAGGGCTCCAACTCATAGTCCTTGCCGAACATGGTGACGTAGGCCTGGGGGTATTCGTAGCCGACGCTTTCGTCCGGGAAAAAGCGCATGGATTGATGGGCCCGGATCGCCCAGCTAACTTCTTCATCCACATAAGGCTCCACCAACTGGGCGCCCCAATAGCCGTGATCGGAGCGGATGAAGCCGGCGACCGCGATGTCATGCAGCAGGCAGGCCAGGACAATTTTTTCATCCTCACCGTTCTGCTGGGCCAGATTGGCGCTTTGTAAAAGATGCTGTTGCGCCGGGGCAAAGCGCAGCTTGAAAAAATCCATCAAGGTCGGCTTGTCCGGCATGGCGGGCAGACGCGGGTCCTCGCCCATCATCAACCGTTGTTGGCCATCGCCGAAACCGACGCCCAGGCTTTGTTCGCCGTCGGCCAGGTGATAGAGCAGGGATTTGGTCACCAGCCCCTTGCCCAGTTCATGCATCTGCTTGATTTCAAGGTCTTCCGTGAAGGAGGCGAAGGATTGTTCCTGGGGCATGTTGCTCTCTCAAATTTCCAAAATAGCGGTTTCAGATAACGCGCTCGACGGGCACGCTGCGCACATCCATTTCATAGTCCAGGCCGACCACGGGGGGGCGGGCGTAATACCAGGTCAGGCCGCCGCTGGCCGCGCCGCGGGAGACGATCTCGCTTTCGAAAAATGGATGCAGGTCATGGACGGTATAAACCTGACTGGTGTTTACATCCGCCCAGCCCAGACCCAGCGCCGTCATGCGGCTTTCCATGGCGCCCAGGACATATTGGGCCTTTTCCGTCATGGCATCGGCGGAGGTTTCGCCCAGGCGGACTATCCGTTCGGCGTAATCGCCCGCCGCCTCCCGCGCCTCGCCGGAGCCGGCGATGACGAAGCTCTTCACCTCGCCGGCGGTCTCTGTAATGGGAACGGTGTAACAAAAGGCCTCGAACACGGGCTCGCCGGGCGGATCGATTTCGGGGCAGACGTTGGAGCGGGCGACGGGGTTCTCGTCGTCCTTGAAGATACCCCAACGTTCCAACGTGCCCACGTAAATACGGTTGAAGGCGATGAAACCGGCGTCATCAAACGGCGCCGGAGAACGCAATTCACAGGCGCAAAATGAAGTGAAGGGCCGGCCCTGGGCGGTCAAATAGGCTTCAATGTCCAAAAACCCCTGTTCGACCGGCCGTGGCCGGGCAAAGCGCACCCGTTCGATGGCAAAGCCCGGCTCCGCCGCCACGCCGCCTGAATATTGAAACGGCCCCCGCACATAACGATAGCCACCTGGTTCGAATACCGCTGTTTCCGCCATTCATCACACTCCCGATTTGTACCCTTCGCTAGGCTACAACATCGCCTTTCCACGCCCAAGGCAGTAATTGGCGATGGCGGTCATTTTCGAATAAGTGTTAGAATTATCGCAGATAGAGATAATGTGACGTTTGGAAGGACGATATCAGTGCGCGTGACAGATGCGAGACGAGTTGGGCGGCGGCCATGAGCGAACGTACGATCAGAGGTAAGGTGGCCGCGGTTGGTATTGGCGAGAGCACCTATTACAGGCATGGCCAATCGCCGGACGCGGAGTTCGTGCTGGCCTTGCAGGCCATCATGCGGGCGGCGGAGGATGCGGGTATCGACGCAAAGGAGATCGATGGTTTCGCCTCCTATTCCAACGACCGCAGCGATCCCTCCCGCCTCTCGGCGGCGCTGGGCATTCCCGATTTGAAGTTCGCCAATATGCAATTTGGCGGGGGGGGAGGCGGTGTCGCGGCGGCGGTGGCCAATGGCGCGGCGGCGGTCGCCTGCGGCTATGCCGATTGCGTGGTGGTCTTCCGGGCCTTGGCCCAGGGGCAATTCCGCCGCTTTGGCCAGGGCGCCCCGGACCCGACAGTGTCCGGCGATGCGGCCTATCTGGCGCCCTATGGCGTGATGTCGCCGGCGCAGAAATACGGCATGCGCGCAACCCGCTTCATGCACGAATACGGCGTCAAGAACGATGTCCTGCGCGCCATCGCCATGGCCTCCTACCAGCACGCCCAAAGCAATCCCCGGGCGGTGATGCATGGCCGGCCCCTGGATGCGGAGACCTATGACAACAGCCGCTGGATTGTTGAACCCATCAACCGGCTGTTCGATTGCTGTCAGGAAAACGACGGCGCGGCGGCGATGATTTTGGTCTCGGCCGAGCGGGCCAAGGACTTGCGCCAGAAGCCGGCCTACCTGCTTGGCGCGGCGCAAGGTTCCGATCACCGCTGTGGCGCCGGGGTGCTGAACGCCACAAACTTCGCCTCCTCGTCCTTCGCCACCGTGGCGCCCCGTCTATATGAAACCGCCGGCGTTAAACCGGGCGATATTGACGTGCTGCAAAGTTATGAAAATTTCACCACCGGCGTGATGATGGCGGTCGTGGAACACGGCTTTTGCGAGCCGGAAGAGGCCAACGAATTTTTCACCCTCGACAACCTGTCCGCGCCCACGGGCCGTGTGCCGCTGAATACCTCGGGCGGCAATTTGGCGGAATGTTATATGCATGGCCTTGGCCTGCAGTTGGAGGCGGTGCGGCAGATCCGCGGCGAAAGCTGCAACCAGGTGCCGAACGTCAAGCTGGCCATGAATATCGCCGGCCCCATGGTGACCCCGGTCAGCAGCCTGATCATGGGTTCAGAGGAGACTTTGTAATGAGTGAGAGCTATCTGCCCGCCGGCATGCCGGCCCCCGTGCCCGCCGGCGACGGCCTGGACGTAGCCTATTGGGAAGGCACCCGGCGCGGCGAATTGATGGTGCAACGCTGCGGCGGCTGCGGGACCTGGCAATGGGGCCCGGAATGGATGTGCCATAATTGCAATTCATTCGATGTGGGATGGCATCAAGTCGAGGGCAAGGGCCTGATCTATAGCTGGGAGCGGCCCTGGCATCCGGTGCATCCCGCGCTGAAGGAACGGGGCCGCTACACGGCCGTCCTGGTGGAGCTGCCCCAGGCGGGCAATATCCGCATGGTCGGCAATCTTCTGGGCCCGGACGACCAGGACGTAGTCATCGGCGCCGCCGTCGACGCGGTGTTCGAACCCCATGACGATGCCGAAACACCCTATACCCTGGTGCAGTGGAACCTAAGTGGCGGAACCTAAGTGGCGGAACCTAAGTGGCGGAACCTAAGTGGCGGAACCTAAGTGG
>JAPYPT010000144.1:0-3554 GCA_029937535.1 Alphaproteobacteria bacterium | reverse complement strand
CGGAAGTTGAGCGGCGCCTGAGCAATAACTGAATAGGAGCGAACCAATGAGCGAACAAGTACAGGTTGATGAAGCCAATGCATGGCGCCTTGAAACCCCCGGCACGGCGGATTGGCCGCGCACCGCGCGCCCCGACGATCCCGACAAATACCTGATGATTTCCGCCGACACCCATGCCAACGAACCGGCCGATTTGTGGCTCACCCGGATTGAGCCGAAATACCGCGACCGGGTGCCCCAGGTCCGGATTGATGAGAAAGGCGACCGTTGGTCCGTGGTGGAAGGCAACCGCCCCACCAAGATCCGCATCGCCGCCATGACCGGCCAGGATCAGGAACGCAACAGCGTCGGCGCCACCATCGAAGGCCGCGCCGCCGACCACAAGCGCGACGGCATCGATGCCGAAATCATTTTCCCCAACAAGGGCCTCGCCATGTGGGCCACGCCGGATCCGGAGCTGGCCATGGCCGGGTGCCGGGTTTGGAACGATTGGGCCTGGGAATTCTACGGCCCCAACAACGACACCATGTCGCCCATGGCGGCGGTGGCCACGGGCGATCTGCCAGGGACCCTGGCCGAGATCGAGCGGACGGCGAAGATGGGTTTCCGTGGCTTCACCCTGCCGTGCAAGCCGATCTACGGCGGCCACGACGTGGATGACCCGAACTACAATCTACCCATGTTCGACCCCATGTGGGCCTTGATCGAGGAAACCGGCCTGCCGATCACCTACCATATTTCCACGGGCCGCGACCCGCGCGCCTCCAAGGGCAATGGCGGCGCGGTGATCAACTATGTTTCCCATTCCCTGAGCCCGACCATCGAGCCCATGGCGAACATGTGCGCTTCGGGCGTGCTGGAACGATTTCCCAAGCTGCAATTCTCGTTGATCGAATGCGGCATCGGCTGGATACCCTGGGCCCTGGAAGCCATGGACGAGGCCTACCGTAAGCATCATTTCTGGGTCCGGCCGAAATTGCACGGTCTGCCCAGCGATTATTTCAAGCAGCACGGCTCCGCCGCCTTCCAGGAGGACCCGGTCGGACTGGCCCTGATCGAGGATTTCGGCCTGGTGGATAATGTCCTGTGGGCCAACGACTACCCCCACCACGAAGGCACCTGGCCCCATTCCGCGGCGGCCATCGAGCGCACCATGTCCGGCCTTTCGCCCGAGACCCGCGCCAAGGTCCTGGGCCTGAACGCCAACCGCATCTTCAACTTCAACCTGCCGGAAAAACCAAACCGGGCCGTGGCGTAAGGCGGCGGATTGATATTCCACAATGGCGGCCGCGTGGCCTATCTGGCCCGCGGCCGCCATATTTTTTGATTTATGGCGCCAGATCGTACCTGGGGCGCGGCACTTGAGCTTATTGCAAGCAGCACTTTTTGAATTTCTTACCCGATCCGCACGGACAAGGGTCGTTGCGGCCGACATGCCTCAAGGGATTCGTGACCCCGTTGAGCGGAATGTTACGCGGAATGTTACCCGAATCGAGATCCTGGCCGGCATCCAATTCAAGATCATCCAGTCCCGGAATTATATTATATTTCGGACGCGGCGTGTCCCGGCCTTGCCTCAGCCCCATGGCGATTTCCACATCCTCGACGTCGCCCACGATCCCGAGTTCGACACAATCGGCGGAATATGCCGTGCGTATATTGTTGATGGCACCAGTGGCCTTTAGTTCGATGAGGCTCCAAATTATAAAGGCGTTCAATTCAGAACCATTGGTCTCATGCAAGGTTAACTGACTTGCCAATTTGCCGATACATTCGTCCCGGCATTCAGGATGATCCTGGGCAATCCGCTCCAGGCAGCTTGGAACCGATATCCGGCTACCTTCGTCTACGTCGTTGTCGTTTATGAAATCAGCCAAAACCGGGATGGCGGCCGGCCCGATCAACGAAAATACTTTGGGAAGTTCGCCCGAGAGCCATTCATCGCATGGCAAATTTTCGAGCAATTGCAACAGCGGTTCCACCGCCTCGACGGCGCGTAGCTGAGCTAGCGTTCTCCACGCATGAAGGGGACCCCATACTTCCACGCTGTCCCCGTCCGCACTGTTGAAATTTCCGTCCATGGCCATGCGGATCAAATCCGGGACGTGTTCATCGGCGAAGCCGAGTTCCAGGTAATTGGGCCATGGCGTCTCCCCAAGGCGGCTTTCAACGCTGCCGTAACCGAGCAGCCCGGCCACGGGCTCAACATAACCTTTCGGCGCCGACGTTTTCAGAGAATCACTCATGCGCCGAATTATACGAAAATTTTCACCGACGCTCGAGCGTGGCGGCGCTGTTAACTCCGCCAGTCCGTGCCCACCTCGCGTTCCAATTGCCGGATCATGGCGGCCCATTGGCGGGTTTCCATTTCGACGCGGCGGTTGCCCTGCACCCGTTTGCCGAAATCGATGGTGTAATCAATGGTCTCCTGGTTGGGATATTGAATTTCCTGGCCCATGCTGAGGATATCAACTTGATATTGGCAGGCCGTCTCCATGCGGTACATCCAGAAGAAAGCTTCGGCAATGGTCTCGCCCACGGTCAGCAGGCCATGATTGCGCAGCACCAGTATACGGGCCTCGCCCAGATCCTCGACGATGCGCGCCCGTTCGGAATGGTCCAGGGCGACGGATTCATAATCGTGATAGGCAACCATTGCGTGGATCAACAAGGCCTTTTGATTGGACGGCAGCAGACCCTCCTTCATGCAGGCCACGGCATTCCCAGCCCGGGTGTGGGTGTGCATGACGGCGTTCATCACGTCGGAGGACATGTGCACCGCGGAATGAATGGTGAAGCCGGCCGGGTTGATGGGAAATTCGCTCTCTCCAAGGGTGTTGCCGTCCTGGTCAACCTTGATCAGCGAGGAGGCGGTGATCTCGCCAAACAGCATGCCATAGGGATTGAGCAGGAAATGTTCCGTGCCTGGAATGCGCAGGGATAGATGGGTGCCGAACAGGTCGGTCCAGCCATAGTGGTCCACCAGCCTGTAACAGGCGGCCAGGTCGCAGCGCGCGTCCCATTCCACCGCGCTGAATTCACCGGGAACAGGGCCATGATGGCCCAGGCTGGTCGTCGTCGACATGGCGGTTTCCTCGTTCGTATTGCGGGTTCTGGTTTAGCCATAGTCTATCGCGCCCAAGCTGGAATGCCCAGCTAATCCGGCCATTTGGGAACGCCGATTGTTTTCGTATTAAATGCACTCGTTTTGGTATTGAAAAGCACGTAAAAATATATATACTTAATAAATGATATATTTTAACGTGCATAACATATTATGTCCCACGTAATCTTAGAATCAGAGCGGGTTTTACTGCGACGTCTGGCGCCTGAGGATGCGCCGGCACTGGGCACGGCCATGCGCGATGCCAATGTCACCGAGACGACGCTTTTCGAGCCACCGGCCCGCACCAGCGAAGAAGGTACGGAACGGGCCCTGGCGCGCATCGCGGATTTCTCTGGTCATTGGAGCCGGCACGGATTTGGCATATTTGGCGCCTTTGATCGTCGGACGGATGCGCTCATTGGCTATTGCGGCCTACGGCATATCGATG
>JAPYPT010000449.1 GCA_029937535.1 Alphaproteobacteria bacterium | reverse complement strand
ACCTAGGCCCCCGATCAACAGTCCCTGGGCCAGGTACAATTGCCACATCGACGTAGCCTTGGCGGCAAGGAAAAAGCCCAGAGACAGCATCAAACTGCCCGTAAGAGCGGGCCACATGACGCCCACGCGGTCCGACCAGCGGCCCATGACGATGCCGCCCACGCCAAAACCGATCATGGTCACCGCGTAGGCCGTGGAGACGGCGGATCGGCTGACCCCAAATTCCACTGCAATGGGTTTCAGCGCCACCACGATGCCATACATGCCCACGGTGCCGATGGTCATCAGCGTCAGGGCGGCGGCCAGGCGCACGTAGGCGTAGGCCGGTTCGCGCGCCGCTACTCCCGCCGCACCTTTTGCTGTCGTGGCCTCAACAGCCATGCGTGATCACACTTTCCATCGATCCGTGGGGTTTGCGTTGGCACATCATAGTCAATTGGCGGTCACTGTCGCCGTCAAAATTGCCTATCATGCGCTCAATAAACCGGTCCAACAGTGGAGCCCCAAGATGTTCTTTTCGTACGCCAAGATTGCCTGGAGCCTGGCCAATCCCTTGCACCTGATGCTGATCCTGTTGACCCTGGCGACCCTATTGATCTGGCTGCGCCGGCGCCGTCTGGGCAACTGGCTGGTCAGCGTGATCACGTTGTCGTTGCTGTCCGTGGCGGTGCTGCCCGTGGCGGATTGGTTTCTGGCGCCATTGGCGGCGCGGTTCGCCCCTTATGATGCGGGTGCCGCCGATGGCGGCCCGGTCCGCCCGGTCAATGGCATCGTCCTGTTGTCGGGCGCCGTCGTGGACCTGAAAACCTCACGCCGCATGGGTCATGCGGTGCCGGGCGATGCGGCGGGCCGGCTGGTTGAATTCATCCGCCTGGCAAAGGCCTTTCCAAAGGCCCGCCTGCTGATCTGCGGCGGCAACGTGGAGCGCGGCGGCGCCACCACCGCCGAAGCCGTCCTGATCGCCGAATATCTGGTCAGCCACGGCTTCCCCCGCGACCGCCTAATCGTCGAGGACCGATCCCGCGATACCTACGAAAATGCCGTTATGGGGCGCAAAATAGCAGCGCCAAAAGGCCACGAACGCTGGCTGCTGGTCACCTCCGCCTGGCACATGCCCCGCGCCATGGCGGCCTTCCGTGCCCAGGGCTGGCCCATCACCGCGGCACCGCCTGCGCCTGATCAGGGCCGGCCCAACGGCTTTCGCCTGCGTTTTAACCTGGGCCGGGGCCTCGGTATCATCGATACCGCCCTACACGAATATCTCGGCCTCCTGGCCTATCGCCTGAACGGCCGCAGCATGGAGTTGTGGCCGGCGTCACCGTCTTGAAATGACGTTTGCCGGCAGATCCGTCAGCCGGTAATACGCCGCCGCCTGATGCCGGCCAGACCAGCCAACCCGACCGCGAGAAGCAGCATGGATGCCGGCTCGGGGACATCGCGGACAAGGGCGCTGCCCACCGTGATATCGACAACATCCTTGCCCCATTCTTGATTTGCGGCAATGACGGGATCATTGGGCGCGTCAAATGTGGCGCAAGTATCTTCACAAATATTGAGGATCATGGCGCCGAGCCTGAGGTGGGTGGGATCCGTGGCGGATATTTCGTTGAATATGGCGAAAGAACCAGAAAACGTTGCGTCGGTTATTCCAAAGGCATTGGTCAATGCAACAAGATTTGGCGGTGCCGGAAGCGAACCAAGTGCATCAATGTGCGAGCCGGGAATGCCCGCGGAGACGGCCAAATTCAAAAACTCGGCTTCCGTGGCGAATCGCCAACCCTCCAAGTCTCCGCCGGAGCCTAAATCGGCAAAAACATTGGCGTATGATCTGCCCGTGGTCAATGAAAAATCGAGCCAATCCAACCCATTGTCCACATCCCGCGTAATATTGAAGCCGTCCTGCGCCGTTCCCACAATATCATATGCATCGTCGTCGAGAAGAGCGATGGCCGCCCGGGCCGGGGCAATGGTTTGGCTGAAGGCGCCAACCCCTAAACAAACTGTCCCCGCCGCGACCATGATGGTTCGCACCACTGTTTTGATGTTCTTCAATTTTTTGCCCTCGAATTGGGCCGCCTTCTTATATGGAAGACTGGCCACACACACTCACATAGTCAGAGATGCAATTTCCATGCCATATATTCTGTATCAATGAAATCAATGGCTTGCCAAGCCGTCTGGGGAACGGGCGGCAAAAACTGTAAAGTTTACCGACACTTTATCCATCTCGAGGTGAAATATGCGACCAACAGCAACCTTGCTGAGCGTCGAGATGAAACAGATGAGCGCCGGACAGGGAGGTTGGTTGGGGACCCAGGATTCGAACCTGGACTTACGGAGTCAGAGTCCGCTGTCCT
>JAPYPT010000143.1 GCA_029937535.1 Alphaproteobacteria bacterium | reverse complement strand
ACCAAGATTTTCTTGCAAACAACGGGCCGTCCACACATGATCCGGGCATCCAGGGGAACACAAAAATCGCCTGATCACCCGGATAGATCTGGATTCCCGCTTTCGCGAGGATGACGAAATTTATCCCTGTCGTCGTTCGTAATTCAACCGCCGTCCGGGGTTTTGCAGCAATTACAGCAACGCGGCCAAATCCGCGCCTTCGGTTCAGAATATCGGTTTGGTATCGCCCACGGCGGGCAGTTTCATCATCTCGTCGTACCAAGCGGCAAGACCAACCCGGCCATCGCGCCAGCCGTCATCGGCATGGCGCCAATCGGCGTATCCAAGGGATGCGACGGCGGCAATGGTGCCCAGATGCAATTGGGCGGTTTGGCCGGCGAGGTGGCTATCTAGGGCATCGTAGCAGCGGGCGGCGCGCACGGTTTCCTTTTCCATGAGGGCCGGTGACGGCGCGCCCAGATCACGGCGTTTCTCGTGGCTGCGCACAAACAGTGAATCCATCAGCAGGGAGCCGATCCCCTCCAACTCGAGCGCCGCCTCCGCCCCCTCGCCGGGCAGCAGACGGCCGCCCGATAGACCGTTCAGATAATTGGTAATGATCAGGGTTTCGCAAAGATAGGTGCCCGCATCCGTCTCCAACGCCGGCACCCTGGCGCCAGGCCCCCGCGCCAATAAAGGATGATTTTCGATGGCTAGGGGCGCCACGTCGACTTCCTCGACCGCAAGTCCCGAGGTGCGGGCGGCAATCAGGGCGCGGCGGGCGTAGGGCGAATTTCCGGTAAAAAAGAGCTTCATGATGGTTCCTCGTTTGCGTGGATGTTCCTATGCCGGGTCGGCGGGGAAGGCTTCGGGCGTGCCAAATGGCAGGGTCTCAACATAGACGGACGTGGAGGGGAAGGCGAAACCGCTGCCCGCGCCCTCGACGATGGCCTTGATGGCGAAGGCCAGGTCCTCCTTGACCCGCATCCATTCGCCCCAATTGGTGGTCGTGGTGAAGCAATAGAGCATGATGTCGATGGACGAGTCGTTGAAGCTGTCCACATGGATCAGGGTGGTGACCCTGGCGGGGTCGACCTCGAAATCGGGATTGTCGTAAACGTGGGCCTTGATGCCGTTGACGATCGCGCGCAACTGGCCTTCGGTGGCGCTGTATTCGATGGCGATCTTCCAATAAATGCGCCGGTTGGTCATGCGGGAAAAGTTTATCACCGCATGGCCCGCCAGCTTGTCGTTGGGAATGGTGATCAGGGCCTTGTCGAAGCGGCGGATCTTGGTGGTGCGGAAGCCGATATCCTCCACCGTGCCCTCGACGCCGCCGCCCTTGATCCAATCACCGCGTTCGAAAATCCCGTCGAGAAAAATCGTCACGCCCGCAAACAGATTGGCGATCATGCTCTGGGCGCCCAAGGCCACCGCCATGCCGACCAATCCAAGACCGCCCAGCACGGCGCCGACATTGAATTGCCATTCTTCCAAAATCGCGACAACGCCGACGCAGGCAATGACGAAACGGGCCAGCTTGGCGATGAAATCCTTCAGGCTGTCACCCAGGGTGGAATGCCCGAAGGCGCCAAAAGCCTTGTCGATCAGGAACGACAGGGGCGTGATACAGCGGTATAGGGTCCAGAAAATGGTGAAGGCGATGAGGGAGCGGACCACCCGTGTCAGGACCAGTTCGGCCTGTTCCGGAACAACCACGGTCTGGGTCGCCGCATAGAAGCCGATGACGATGAAGACAAAACGCAGGGGCTGTTCCAGGGCCAACACCAGTTCGTCATCGAATTTGGTTTCGGTGCGCCGCGTGATACCACCAATGGCCGCCAGTACGATGCGGGTAAATATCCGGCGCAGCAACAAAAATGCCAGGAAGACCCCCAGCGCCAGCACGACCTGGCCAATGCCAACCCCGAACACCGCCGTCTGCCAGACAGTGATGACTTCCGCCCACAGGCCCGTTGCGGTTTGCATCAAGTTGCCGCCCCCCCGGCGGCCCGTAAAATCGATGCCGCGCCGCTGGCCAATACCTCGCAGCCCAGGACGATATCCTCGTCATGGCTGTCTTCGGCGAAATCATGGCTGATACCGCCGATGGATGGGATGAACAGCATGGCGCAGGGCATCACGCCGCAGACCACGCCCGCGTCATGAAAGGCGCCGGACGGCATGGCGGCCCAATGGCCCGGCGCATGCAGCTCCGCCGCCTGGCTAAGATGCTGTTGGAAACCGGGGTCCATATGGGCCGGCGAAATGCGCACCCGAGAGGGTTTCGCCGCGACCGTTGCCCCGCCCCGGCTGTTGATCTGCTCCACCAAACCATGGGCCACGGCCTCGAACTTGTCCAAGATGGCCGGGTCCACATCCCGGAACTGCAATTCCAGCTCCGCCCTGCCGGGCACGATGGACGGCGCGCCGGGGCTCAGCACAACCCGGCCCATGGTCCAAACGGAGCGCGCGCCCGCCACCTTGGGGAATTCTTCGTTGATGCCGTTGGCCAGGGCGTACAGCGCCGCCGACGCGTCCTTGCGCCCGGCCATCATGGTGGTGCCGGCATGGTTCTGCTGCCCGCTGAATTCGAACACCATGCCGCCCAGACCGACGATGGATTCGACAATGCCGATGCGTCGGCCGTCCTGCTCCAGATGCGGTCCCTGTTCAATATGGGCTTCGAGAAAGCCGAGGTAGTCGCGATCGCCGGCGGCCAGGCGGGGAGTATCCGCCAGACCGGCCTGTTCCAGGGCGTCCGCCAGGGCGACGCCGTCCTTGTCCTTCAGGTCCGCTTCCACCGTGGCCGGAAATTCACCGCAGAACGAGCGGCTGCCCATGCAACCGTAAAACCGGCTCTCCTCGTCCTGCCAGGATACGGCGTCCACGGCCAGATGAGCTGTCGCCGGGTCCTCGGCCAGGGCGCGGACAACCTCCAGGCCATAGACCACCCCCAGGGCGCCATCCAGCCAGCCGCCCGTGGGCTGGGTGTCGGAGTGGGAGCCGATGAGCAGGGCCGGGCCGGGGTTGGGCGAACGCCCCAGAACATTGCCGACGCCATCGATTTGCGCCGTCAATCCAGCTTCCTCGTAACGTCCGGCCAGCCAGCGCCGGGCCGTCATGTCCATCTCTGAGAACGCCGGGCGCACGACCCCGGTGCCCCCCATGCCCGCCGCGCCCATGGCGCGCAGCGCCCGCAAATCGTCCAGCAGCCGCCCGCCATTAATTGTGACCATGTTCAGTCCCATTCATCGAGTATATTCCGTTGCCGCGATCTTGCCCGAAGATTACCCGCTTTGTCATCGCTGTTCGGATCATTCGGGCATCAGGCTTCGTTCGACGATACGGGCAAAAAAACTCGCGCCATAGACCAGCGCCTCGTCGTTAAAATCATAGTCCGGGTTATGCACCGTCGTGCTGTCGCTGCCGTTGCCCACGCGGATATAGCAACTGGGCACTTGTTCGGCCATGAAGGAAAAGTCCTCCGATCCCGTGCCGGGCGGCAGATCGCGGCCGACCTGCTCGGGGCCCACCAGTTCGTCGCAAACCTCGCCGGCCAGGGCGGCCTGGGCGGGGGCGTTGACCACGGGGTGGAAGATTATCCGGAAATCCACTTCGGCGCTGGCCTCATGGCCGCTGGCGATGCCGCTGGTCAGGGTTTCTATCCGTCCCTTGATCTTTTCCATGATCGCCATGGAGAAGGTCCTGACCGTGCCCGAAAGGCGGGCGGTTTCGGGAATGACGTTATAGGCATCGCCCGAATGGACCTGGGTGATGGACAATACGGCGGGCGCCGTGGGCGGCACATTGCGCGCCACCACGGTTTGCAGGGCGGAGATCATCTCACCGGCGACGGCCACGGGATCCACCGATTTGTCGGGGTGGGCGCCATGGGCGCCGCGGCCGCGAATGTCGATATCGAAAAAAGCGCCGGCGGCGGTCCGGGTGCCGGCGGTGGCGTCGAACGTGCCGATGGGCGTGCCCGGCGCATTGTGCATGGCGTAAAGGCTGTCGCAGGGGAATTGTTCGAACAGACCGTCCGCGATCATCGCCCGCGCGCCGCCAATGCCTTCTTCCGCCGGTTGGAAGATAAAATTGACCTGACCCCGGAAGTCCCGCGTCGCGGAGAGATATTTCGCCGCCGCCAGCAGCATGGTGGTGTGGCCGTCGTGACCACAGGCATGCATCACGCCTTTATTGGTGGAGGCGTGAAGGAAGCTATTCCGCTCCAGAATGGGCAGCGCGTCCATGTCGGCGCGCAAGCCGACCGCCGTGGTCTCGTTGCCGATCTTAAGAACCCCCACCAATCCGGTCTTGCCGATGCCGCGGTGAACCTGCAGCCCGAACTGTTCCAGCTTGGCGGCCACGAAATCCGCGGTTTTAACTTCCTTGAAACCCAGTTCCGGATGAGCGTGAAGGGTGTGGCGCCATGCGGTCATCTCGTCTTTCATGGTGACAATGTCATCTATGAGCGGCATGTGTTTTCCTTAAATCTGGAACTGGAAGTGCAGGGGAATACCGACGATCGTTTCGGTTTCAGGGTCGATGAAGTTCTACATGGCATTGGCGACCTTGAATAGCCCGGCGCGAATGGCTTGACGTTCATCGGGTGAACGCCGTAATGTTCATCTTGTGAACGTCGATTCGATCATGAGGCAGGGATGAGCAGCGAACGGACACTGGGCGAGGGGGAAGTATCCACGGAGGACGCGGATAACGAAACCCGTATCACCATGGAAATGCTGCACGCCGTCGATGGCGAGGCGAACCTGTCCCAACGCGGCATGGCGGCGCGGTTGAACATCGCCCTCGGTCTGACCAACGCCTATCTGAAACGGTGCGTGCGCATGGGCCTGGTCAAGGTGCGGAAGGCGCCGCCGAACCGCTATGTCTATTATCTGACGCCGAAGGGGTTTGGCGAAAAATCGCGGCTGACGGCGAACTATTTGTTCCGCTCTTTTGATTTTTACCGACGGGCCCGCAATCAATGCGACCAATTGCTGGGCGAGGCGGCGGACGCCGGGCATCGCCGGGTCGCCCTTGTGGGGACCGGGGAACTGGCGGAAATCGCCCTTTTATGCGCCTTGCAGCATGATGTTGAGGTGGTCGGCGTGGCTGACGAAGGCGCCACGGCGAATCGCTACCGGCATGTCGATTTGGTCCGCGATCCGGCCTCTCTGCCGGACCATGATCTGCTTTTGGTTTGCGATCTGAACGATCCTCAGGGCACATTTGAAAAACTAGCTGGTAAATTTGGCGCGGAGGCGATAAGAGCGCCTGCATTGTTGAAAATTTCAATACCGAACAGCCCTCCGGAGACCGCCCCATGACCGCGCCCATAAGACAATGGTACGCGGTCTATACCCAGTCGCGGATGGAGAATTGGGCCCGTAGCAACCTGTGGGAACGGGGCTTCGAGGTCTATTTGCCGCAATACCGCAAACAGCGCCGGCACGCGCGCAAGACCGACTGGGTCAGCGCGCCATTGTTTCCCCGCTATCTGTTCGTCGCCGCCGACCTTGAAACCCCAAGACCGCGTTCCATCAACAGCGCGCCGGGGGTGATCAGCCTGGTCAGCTTCGGTGAGCGGCCGGCCACGATATCCGATGACATCATCCAGGCCATCCAGGCCCGCGAGGACGCGGCCGGGCATGTGCAACTGGTGGATACCAACAGCCTGATGCCCGGCGCCCAGGTCCGTCTGCACAGCGGCGCCATGGCGGAACATGTCGGGCTGTACGAACGGCGGGACGATGCCGGGCGGGTGGTCATCTTGCTCAACCTGCTGGGCCGGGAAGTCCGGGTCAAGGTTCCGGCGGAGTCAATTGCCCGGGTCCTGTAGGATGTTAGCGGCGCATATAATAGGGTGGGTGCAAATTGGATCGGCGCGTCACGGCCAATACTTTGTCATTGCCGGGCTCGACCCGGCAATCCATGGTGCCGCCTGATCTGTTGTCACCGGCGGAGCGCCTGGATGCCCGGATCAAGTCCGGGCATGACAGAGGGTTATTGTGGGAGGAGCGGTCTGCCGGTCTGCACCTCTCGAGAGGATGCCCCGCCCCGTCTATTGCCCGTGTACGGTAGGGCACGCTAAGCACGGCCAAACGAAGTTGCCGCAACAGGACGAAAAACCATGACCCGCGATACCGCCATTGCCCAGGCCACGGCGCATTTCGATAGCGGCGCATTCTTCGATGATCTGGCCCGCCGCGTGGCTATTCCATCCAGCGCCCAGGTCCGCGAACTGCGGCCCGAGCTGGACCGCTATCTCTCGGAGGAAATGACCCCGACGCTGGAGGCGATGGGCTTCGTGGTGACCATTCATCCCAATCCGGACGCCCGCGGCGGGCCCTTGCTGGTGGCGGAGCGGCTTGAAAACCCTAATCTGCCCACCTTGTTCAGCTATGGCCACGGCGATGTGGTGCGCGGTTTTGAAGGCAGTTGGCGGGAGGACCGGGACCCCTGGACCATGGTCAAGGATGGGGAACGCTGGTACGGCCGGGGCACGGCGGACAACAAGGGGCAGCATTCGGTCAATCTGGCGGCCCTGGGCACGGTGCTGGCGGTGCGTGGCCGCCTGGGCTTCAATTGCAAGATTTTGCTGGAGATGTCCGAGGAAGTCGGCTCGGTCGGCCTCGCCGCATTCGCCGAGGCGCACAAGCAGGAGCTGCGCGCGGATCTGCTGCTAGCTTCCGACGGGCCGCGCCTGGCGCCCGACAAACCGACCCTGTTCATGGGTAGCCGCGGCGCGCTGAATTTCGAGCTGACCGTGGATCTGCGCGACGGCGGTCATCATTCGGGAAACTGGGGCGGCCTGATCTCCAACGCCGGCACCCGCCTGGCCAACGCCCTTGCCACCCTGGTCGGGCCCAAGGGCGAAATTCTGCTGCCCGCCTTGCGCCCCGAGGCCATTCCCCAATCCGTGCGCGACGTTCTCGCCGACGTGAAGGTTGGCGGCGGCGATGGCAGCGATGGTGGCCCGGCGGTCGAGGAAGACTGGGGACAGCCGGGGCTGAGCCCGGCGGAGCGCGTGTTCGCCTGGAATGCCTTCGAGATTTTGGCGATCACCTCGGGCAATCCCGATCAGGTCGCCAACGCCATCCCGCCATCCGCCACCGCCTGGTGTCAGATCCGCTTCACCGTGGACCGCGACCCGGACACCTTCCTGCCCGCCATCCGCGCCCATCTGGATAGTGGAGGCTACCATGACGTGGCCGTGGGCCAGAAACACGATGGCTTCATGATGAAAGCCTCCCGCCTGCTGCCCGATCATCCTTGGGTGCAGTGGGCCCGGGCGTCGTTGCGGCGGACGACCGGTGTGGAGCCGGCCATTCTGCCCAATCTGGGCGGCTCCCTGCCGAACGATGTTTTCGCCGAGACCCTGGGCCTGCCGACGATCTGGGTGCCCCATTCCTATGCCGCCTGTTCCCAACACGCGCCAAACGAACACGCGCTGGAGCCGGTGCTGCGGGAAGGCTTGGCGATCATGACCGGTCTGTTCTGGGATCTGGGTGCCCCAGCAGACGGCTCAGACGGCGCGGAAGGCGAAAGCGGCGGCGGCGAGCTGCCGGAATGGAGAACCCTATGAGCACGATCAGGATCGGCGACCGCGTGGTTGGCGGTGGCGCGCCGGCACTATTGATCGCCGAGGTCGGCCAGGCCCATGACGGCAGCCTGGGCACCGGCCATGCCTTTATCGACGCGGCGGCGGCGGCGGGCGCGGATGCGATAAAATTTCAAACCCATATCGCGGCGGCCGAATCCACGCTGGACGAGGAATTCCGCGTCAAATTCTCCAAGCAGGACGCCACCCGCTACGATTATTGGCGGCGCATGGAATTCACGCCGGAGCAATGGGCCGGCCTGGCGGACCATGCGGCCGAGAAAAGCCTGATTTTTCTAAGCTCGGCGTTCTCCGTCGCGGCGGTGGAATTGCTCCATGCCTTGGGTCATCCGGCCTGGAAAATCGGCTCCGGCGAGTACAAATCCCAGGATCTGATGGCCGCCATGGCGGCGACGGGCAAACCCATTCTGCTCTCCACGGGCATGAGCCGGTGGGCCGAGATCGCCGATAGCGCCGCCGGTATTCGGGGCCTGGGCGTCGATCTGGCGCTGTTTCAGTGCACCTCCCGCTATCCCACGCCGTTTGATCATGTGGGCCTGAACGTGATCGACAAACTGCGCGCCGATCATGCTTGCCCCGTGGGCCTGTCCGATCACAGCGGCAGCCCCTTTCCCGCCCTGGCCGCCCTGGCCCGTGGCGCCGATATGATCGAGGTCCATATAACCTTCGACAAGGGCATGTTCGGCCCCGATGCGCCGGCCTCGCTGACCTTCGGCGAATTCCGCCAGGTCGCCGAGGGCCGCGCCGCCTTTGCCGAGATGGACGCCCATCCCGTCGACAAGGATGTGGTGGCCGACGAGCTGGAAACCATGCGCGGCCTGTTCACCAAAAGCCTGGCGCCCAGCCAAGCCTTGAGCAAAGGCACGGTACTGACGGCCCATATGCTGACCGCCAAGAAGCCCGGCACCGGCATTCCCGCCACCAGGCTGGAAGACTTCGTCGGCCGCACCCTGGCCAACGATGTACAGCCCGACCGGCTGCTGCGCGTGGAGGATGTGAATTGATGCCGGGAAGACCGCGAAAAATCTGTGTCGTCGTTAACAGCCGGGCCAATTACGGCCGTATCAAATCGGTGATGCGGGCGATCCAGGAACATCCCGGTCTGGAATTGCAGACCATCGTCGGCGCCTCGGCCCTGTTGTACCGGTTCGGCCATGCGGTGGATGTGATCCGGGCCGACGGCTTCGAGCCTTCGGCCACGGTCTATTCCATCGTCGAGGGCGAAAACCCCACCACCATGGCGAAATCCACCGGCATGGCGATCATGGATCTATCCACCCAGTTCGAAAATTTGCGCCCCGACGTGGTGCTGACCGTGGCCGACCGGTTCGAAACCATCGCCACCGCCATCGCCGCCTCCTACATGAACATTCCCGTGGCCCATACCCAGGGCGGCGAGGTTACGGGTTCCATCGATGAAAGCGTGCGCCACGCGGTGACCAAGCTGGCCCATGTGCATTTTCCCGCCACCGCGCTGGCCAAGGACTATCTGTTGCGCATGGGCGAGGAAGCCGACCGGGTGCATATGACCGGCTGCCCCGCCATCGATCTGCTGGCCCATGCGGATCTCTCCCTGCCCGGCGATCTGTTCGAAAGCAACAAGGGCGTCGGCGCCACCCTGGACCCGGGCAAACCCTATCTGGTGGTACTACAACACCCCGTCACCACGGAGTTCGGCCAAGGCTTCGCGCAGATCCAAGAAACCCTTGCCGCGGTGCTGGCCTTGGATATGCAGACTGCCTGGCTGTGGCCCAATGTGGATGCGGGTTCCGACGATGTCTCCAAGGGTTTGCGCATTCACCGGGAAAAGGCCGGCGACGGAAAATTGCATTTTTACCGCAACTTCAGCCCGGAAGATTACGCCCGCCTGATCGCCAATGCCGCCTGCCTGATCGGTAACTCTTCCTCCGGACTGCGCGAAGGGGCCTTTCTGGGCACCCCCACGGTCAACGTCGGCACCCGGCAGGACCGCCGCGAACATGGCGCCAACGTGGTCCACGCCGGTTACGACCGGGCCGAAATCGAGGCCCAGGGCCGGGCGCAAATCGCCCATGGCCGTTATGAACGGTCCGCATTATTTGGTGATGGCGGCGCCGGCCGGCGGATTGCCGACATTCTCGCCCACGCTTCCATCCGCGTGCAGAAGCGGCTGACCTACGGACCGGAATGACCGCCCCCTCGCAGGACGCCTTGAGCGCCGCGGTCTCGGACTTGATGCCAATGGCATCGGACATCTTCGATAGGATCAGGGCCGCCAGCCGGGATCATGACGGCGTCACCCGCCCCGCCTGGAGCAGCCAGGACCAGACGGCGGCGGACATCTTGTTCGGCGCGGCGCGGGATCAAGGTCTGGCCACCTGGCAGGACGCCATCGGCAATGCCTATGCTGAACTGCCCGGGCGGGATCCGTCCGCGCCCGGCATTCTATCGGGATCGCATTTGGACTCCGTGGCCCGTGGCGGCAATTTCGATGGTCTGGCGGGCGCCGTCGCCGCCGTCGTGGCCCTCGCGGCCATGCACCGGGCCGGCCTCACGCCGGGCTGCCGCCTCACGGCCATGGGAATACGCTGTGAAGAAAGCGTCTGGTTCGGCATCGCCTATGTGGGCGCCCGCCTGGCCGTGGGCGCCATGGGCCGGGCGGAATTCGATCGTCTGGTGCGTCTCGATAGCGGCCGGTCGATCACGGCCCATATGCAAGACCTCAGCCTGGCGGCTGATGATATTTGGAATCAAGGCCCGGTTATCAGCCCGGCCAACACCAAGGCCTTTCTGGAACTGCACATTGAACAGGGGCCATTGCTGGAAGAACAAAATACCCCCCTGGCCGTGGCCACGGCCATTCGGGGCAATCTGCGCCATGGCGACGGCGTTTGCCATGGCGCCTATCAGCATTCCGCCGCCACGCCGCGCCGCCTCCGCCAGGACTCCGTGCTCGCGGTGACGGAACTGCTGCAGGGGCTGGAGGCGTTGTGGCACGAGATCGAGGATGGAGAGGACCCATCCGCCGTGTTCACGGTCGGCAAATTGTTCACCGATCCCGATCACCACGCCCTGACCAAGGTGCCCGGCGTTTGCCATTTCTCCCTCAACTTTGGCAGCACCGAACAAGCTACCCTGGACCGGGCGGGCGCCGCCATAGCGGCGCTGAGCGAAGATATCGGCCAACGCCGGCGGGTCCGCTTTGTCCTGGGCGAGGCGGTGGGATCGTCGCCCACCCCGCTGGATCCGGGCTTGCGGGCCAGGCTGCGCGAAAGCGCCAGTCGATTGGCCATTCCGGTCCGGGAATTCGCCACGGTGGGCCACGATGCCTCCATCTTCGCCCGCGCCGGTATCCCGGCCGCTATGGTGCTGGTGCGCAACGGCGAGGGCAGCCACAACCCGCACGAAAAAATGGCCATGGCGGATTTCGAATTGGGGACACAAGTGCTGGCCGCCACCATGGCCACGATTTCCGGCGCGGCCGGCGGGTAAATTAATCCTGTAGCTAGTTTAGGGTGTGGCGCTGGGCTCCGACGACGATAATTGGTCACGGGCTATCGGAACAATGCGCCGGGACGGAAAGCGCACAGTGATTGTCGTACCAACGCCGAGTTCACTGTCTATTTCAAATGTTCCGCCGTGCATTTCGGTCAGTTCTTTTGCCAACGGCAGGCCCAGACCGGTGCCGGTATGTTGGCGGTTCAGGGCGCTGTCGATTTGCCCGAAGGGCTGCATGGCCTTGGCGATATTTTCAGGCGCAATTCCGATGCCGGTGTCAATAACCTCAAATAAATGGCCGTGATCGGGCTGACAGCCAACCTTGAGCTTGACCATGCCGCCGGCTTCGGTGAATTTCAGACTATTGGACACCAGGTTGATCAGGATCTGTTTCAGCTTGCGTTCGTCGGCCCACAGCAAGGGCAGGCCGTCCTGCATGTCAATTTGGATTTCGACCTTTTCATCGCGCGCCCGTTCCCGCATGAGGACATGCACGGAATCAATCAGCAACGGGACCTCGATATTCACATTCTCGGGCTTGTCGGAACCCAGCTCTATCTTGGAGATATCGAGGATGTCGTTAATCAGGTTAAGTAGCAGCCGGCCTGATTCGTAAATATCGTTGGCGTAATCCCGGTCCCGCTCCCGGTCGCCGGAGCCCAAGATATCGCTCCTGATGATCTCTGAAAATCCGATAATGGCATTCAACGGTGTGCGCAGCTCGTGGCTCATGTTGGCCAGAAATTCGGACTTGGCGCGGTTCGCCAGCTCGGCCCGGCTTTCACTCTGGCGCAAGGCTTCGATCGCTTGGGTGCGTTCCGTGCTATCGATCATCACACCGCCATATCCCACTGGTTTACCGGCATCGAAAATCGGGAACTTGGTCAGAATAAAGCTCCGCATTGCGCCGTCGGGCCCCGGAATAGCCACTTCATCCGTATTGACCTGCCAATCTTCAAGGATTTTCCGGTCGCCGAGAACATACTGGTCGGCTCGTTCCTTGGGATACAAATCATGGGCATTCTTGCCGATCGAAGTCACCGGGTCGACGCCGAACCAGTTCTCGAACTGCCGGTTTATGAGCAAATAGCGGGCATCGAGATCCTTGAGAAAGAGCGCGGCGGGCACATGATCCATGATCGCCGTGAGACGCTGTTCGCTTTCGCGCAACAGATACTCAATGCGTTTTTGTTGCGTGATATCGGATCCCGTTCCCCGAAATCCCTTGAACAGGCCGGCGCCGTCAAAGACCGGCGTGCCGCTTATGGAGAACCAGTGAACGTCACCTGCTTCGTTGGCGCGCGGATGGACAAAGGCGCGGAACGGACGATGCGCGGCCAAATCGGCCAGGTGCTGTTGCCAGGCCGTTTCATCCACATTGGGAATGCCCGTTTCCTGACGCGTCCTGCCCAGCAATTGGCTCTCGGCCACGCCGGTAATCTTGCTGAAGCGGTCGGAAAAAAGGGAGAAACGCAAATTCTCGTCCATTTCCCAAAACCAATCCGAGGCCGAAGTGGCGAAGTCCCTGAACCGCCCCTCGCTCTCTCCCAAGGCCTCTTCGGCCTCTTTCAGGCGGGTAATATCGGCCCGGATGCCCACTGTTCCGCCGTCCTTGGTTTTCCGTTCGGAATAATGGATCCATCGGCCATCCGAGAGTTTCTGCTCCCGTGTCCCGTCTGGATCGCGGAATTGCGCCAGCCTTTCGGCAACCCATTCATCGATCCGGCCAATTGCGGCGGGATGCTGGCCATCGCGGGCCGCGGCCCGGATGATATCCTCGAAGCGGGCGCCAGGTACCATCATATGGGCCGCCATGGGGTACAGCTGCCTGTATTTGGCGTTGCAAATGACCAGACGCTCGTCCGCGTCGTAAAGCACGAACCCTTCGGAAATCGCTTCAATTGCGTCAACGAGTTGCAGCCCGGCCTTTGACAAATCACCCCCAGCGCGCCCACCAGCCGTGGCGTTTACCCGCTGGCGGGTATTACACACAACTTTGGGCCATTGCCGGGCCCATTTCGATTTGGCGGATGCCATCGCGAGGACTGCCTTTGGTTACAGCAAATACATATTATCACTAAGCATTAGCGATCTTAATATACGATAAATCTGGATTGACATTAATCTTAATCCGCTAGCGCATGTCGCGTTCAATTGAACGCGAGGCCATGCGCTAAAACCTTTAAGATCGAGCAACTTATCCGCATTCAATTGAATCCAATTGAATGCGGGTTGCTCTAGGGCCTGTTGACAATTAGGGGATTCCCCTGAATCCAAAAATGTGATT
>JAPYPT010000448.1 GCA_029937535.1 Alphaproteobacteria bacterium | reverse complement strand
TTTCGGCCCGGTTCGATTGCCCGAACGACCGTTATGTCAATGACGAGCAGATCTGTCAGGCCGTGACCTCCATGGCCGCCAAGGTCGGCATCAAGCTGAGCCTGACGGCCAAGCCCAAGGCGCAGTATTTCAAGCAGGTGCTGGAGCCGAAGAAGCGGGACTATCACGTGGGCCTGATCGGTTGGACGCCGGGCTCCATGGACAGCTACAGCATAGTCAAAGATCTGCAAGCTTCCTACTCGGCGGAGAAGAAGACCGGCCGCTACAATCTGTCGAACACCTCGGATGCGCGGATCGACGCCCTGACCCCGATGATCCAATCGGAAAGCGACAAGACCAAGCGTGACGCCATGATCGCCGAGGTCTACAAACTGGTGCACGACAATGTGTACTTCATTCCGATGCATCAACAGGCCCTGGCGTGGGGCAAACGCGACAACGTCTCGCTGACCCAGCGCGGCGATAACGTTTTCCGTTTTCGTTATGTGAACATCAAGTAGTATCGGTTGACGTTTAGTCAGTCGTGCGCCGCCATGGCCAATTGCCGTGGCGGCGCATCGATTTTTAAGGCAATAGATTTAGTGCGCAATTTAATCCATTACGGAAGCCAACGATGATTGCATTTTTGGTCCGGCGGCTCCTGCAGGCCATCGCGGTCATGGCAGTAGTGGCGCTGTTCGCATTTTTCATGTTCCAGTTCGTGGGCGATCCGGTCAACCAGATGGTCGCCGAAGACGCCACGGACGAGGACCGGGCATACCTGCGCGAACAGCTTGGACTGAACGATCCCATACCGGTGCAGTTCGCGAATTTTGCCCTGAACGCGGCGCAAGGTAATTATGGCGTCTCCTATCAGCACAAGCGGCCGGTCTCCGACCTGATCCTGGAACGCATGCCGGCAACGTTGGAGCTGGCGGTAACGGCGGCGGTTATCGCGGCCCTGCTTGGGGTGCCGGCTGGTGTCTATACCGGATTGAGGCGGTCTGGCTTTGCCTCCAAGTTGATCATGACCCTGTCGCTGATCGGCATTTCCCTGCCGACGTTTCTGATCGGTATATTGCTGATTTACCTGTTCGCGGTGATCCTTGGTTGGCTGCCGTCCTTTGGCCGTGGTGAGGTGGTGCATGTGGGCGTCTGGGAGACCAATTTTCTGTCCATCTCGGGCCTGAAATCGATCATTCTGCCAGCGATCACATTGGCGCTATTTCAGATGACATTCATCATGCGGCTGATCCGTTCGGAGATGCTGGAAGTGCTGCGCACGGATTTTATCAAATTCGCCCGGGCCCGGGGCTTGCACAACCGTGCCGTCAATTATGGCCACGCCCTGAAAAATACCCTGGTGCCGGTGATCACCATTGTCGGCCTGCAACTCGGTTCCTTGATCGCCTTCGCCATTATCACCGAAACCGTGTTCCAGTGGCCCGGCATGGGGCAGTTGTTCCTGCAAGCGGTGCAGGTCGTGGATATTCCGATCATGTCCGCCTACCTGATCCTCATCGCCTTCTTTTTCGTGGTGATCAATCTGATTGTCGACATGCTCTATTACGTGGTCGATCCGCGCCTGCGGATTGATCACTCCCCTGGGGGCGGACATGGTTGAACAGTTAACCGAACGCCTCGATGCCGGCGATATTCCGGCGGGGCCACCTTCGGCGTGGCATCGGATTTGGGATAGCGACATATTCTATTCCTTCCGCGCCTCGAAAGTAGCCATGGTCGCGGCTTTCGTGACCGCATTGATTTTCTTCCTGGCGATATTTGCCCCATTGGTGGCGCCTCATTCGCCATTCGACGTGGCGACGATAGATCTGATGGACGCCGAACTGCCGCCAGCCTGGAGCGCGGAGGGCGACCGTCGGTTCCTGCTGGGTACGGACAATCTGGGCCGCGATTTATGGTCGACCATCCTGTACGGCACGCGGATATCCCTGGCGGTTGGTTTTTTCAGCGTCATATTCGGCCTTGTCGTGGGGGTGAGCCTGGGCCTGATCTCGGGCTATGTCGGCGGGTTCGTGGACTCCTTTATCATGCGCGTGGCGGAAATTCAGCTCTCCATCCCTGGCATCCTGATCGCCTTGCTGCTGGCCGGGGTCCTGCGCGGCGTGCTCAGTGCGGAGGCCTATAACGACGCCATCGTCTATGTTTTGATCCTAACCATCGGCACCTCCATCTGGCCGCAGTTCGCCCGCACCGTGCGCGGCTCCACCCTGGTGGAACGCAACAAGGAATATGTTCTGGCCGCCCGGGTTATCGGCCGCTCGCGCATGGCCATCATGTGGCGCCATGTGTTGCCGAATGTGATGGGTCCGGTTTTGGTGATCGCCACCATCAATTTGGCCATTGCCATTCTTTCGGAGGCGACCTTGTCGTTTCTGGGCGTCGG
>JAPYPT010000447.1 GCA_029937535.1 Alphaproteobacteria bacterium | reverse complement strand
GGCACGGAGCGGTGCGAAATCCCAGCCACTGATCAACACCCTGCGAAAACTAGACGTCACATTTCCCGCGAATCCCACAAAAACCAATGGACATCAGTCCCCTCCCGAGATTGAGCAGCTGCTCCTCCCCCTCCGCCGGCAGCAAGCCCACTTCCGATGAGGCCAAAGTGCAAATGCAGGACAATACGGCCGGCACGGAGCGGTGCAAAAACACTGCCATTGGCCACCACGCCATAGGAAAAGCCCCGGGCCCGGTTCCAGCCTTCGGGTAAAATCGCCCTGTAATCAATCTCGCTCATGGTCCTGCCTCCGTCAAATGTGATACCGGTGCAAAATAACCCGATGGCGTCCCCCTTCACCAGCCCTTATGCTGCCGCCACCCATTCAATTTTGTCCACACCACGAGAACCGCTTGCCCCAAATCTCCCCACCCGCCTTTAACACCACGCCCACGGTGCTGGCCCTGATCGCCCTGAACGTCGGCGTTCACGTCGTCCGCCTGCTTTTGCCGGAGCATTGGGCGTTGATGATGACCACGCTGGGGGCCTTTTCGCCACCCTGGTTTTTGGCCACGGCGACGGGCGCGCAGTCGGACTATGTCATTCCGTTGCTGCTTTCGCCCCTCACCTACGCGTTTTTGCACGGCGATCTGCTGCATCTGGCCATCAACATGGCATTTTTGCTGGCCTTCGGCACGGCGGTGGAGCGGCGGCTGGGCCGGAACAAGTTTCTCGGTCTTTATGTCGTCTGCGCCTTGTTCGCCGCCGGGGCCAGCGTGGCATTGTTCTATGGAACCCAAGAGCAAACCTTCATGGTCGGCGCCTCGGGCGCTATCTCGGGATTATTCGGCGCCGTGCTGCGCCTGACCATGCGCCGGGTCTATGCCGCCGTCGCCATCTTCATCGTGCTTAATCTGATCATGGGCTACACCGGGCTACCCAGCATGGGCGAGGTGCGGGCCATCGCCTGGGAGGCCCATATCGGCGGCTTTCTGGCCGGTTTTATCCTGATGCCGCTGTTCGATAGGGCAGCCCGGCAGCTAACAAGAGGATCGTCATGAAAATTACCGGACTACGCACGGAGCAGGTGGAAATTCCGCTGGCGACGCCAATCCGCACCTCCATTCACTACTTGGATGCCATCGGCTGCGTGCTGGTGTACATCGACACCGATGATGGCCGCACCGGCGAAGGTCTGGTCTGGTCCATGGGCACGCGGCGCTTGGCGACGCTGGAGGCCATGATCCAAAGCCTGGCCGTCAAGATTGTCGGCCGGGACCCCCATGAACATGCCGGCCTGTGGGCCGAAATGTGGCGTGATCTCAACTTTTTCGGCGCCAAGGGCATTACCCTGTTCGCCATCGGCGCCATCGACATGGCGCTGTGGGACCTGGTCGGCAAGGCCCACGATCTATCCGTCTGCCGCCTGTTGGGGCAATGCCGGGACCGGGTGCGGGCCTATCATTCGGGCGGTCTCTGGGTCTCTTTGTCGGTGGATGAATTGCAGGCCGAGGCCAAGGAATTCGTCGCCCAGGGCTACCGCGCCATGAAGATGCGCCTGGGCAAGCCGAGTATCGGGGAGGATATCGAGCGGGTGGCGGCGGTGCGCGCGGCGATTGGCCCGGATATCGATCTGATGGCGGACGCCAACCAGGGTTTTTCGGTCAATCACGCCATCCGTCTGGGCCGGCAACTGGAAGCCTACAATCTGGTCTGGTTCGAGGAGCCGGTACAAGCCCACGATCTGGAGGGTTCGGCCCGCGTGGCGGCGGCAATCGACACCCCCATCGCCAGCGGCGAGACCGAATACGCCCGCTACGGCTTCCGCGACATGCTGGAGCGTGGTTCGGCGGACGTCCTGATGCCGGATCTGGAGCGGGTCGGCGGCATCACGGAGTTCGTCAAGGTGGCGCATATGGCCGAGGCCTTTGACATCCCCGTCTCGCCCCATGTTTATTCGGAACAAAGCCTGCAGCTCTGCGGCGCCTTGAACAACATCAACTACTCCGAATGGATGCCCTGGTTCGCGGTCTTGTATAATGAAGCCGTGGAACTGGAGAAAGGCGATCTGTTGATCCCCGACCGCCCCGGCCTGGGCTTCACCTTCAACCCGGACGCGGTGGCAAGGTTGCGCGTCAAATGATGGAGACGAACATGAAAATCGCCAAGATCGATACCCATCTGGTCCGCCTGCCCTACACCACGGGGGGAAGTGGCAATATCGGGACCATGGATTGGACCACCCTGGACTATGTCCTGGTCCGCATCGAGACCGAAGGCGGCCTGGTCGGCTGGGGCGATGCCTTCGCCTATGGCGGCGCGGCGCGGGCCACCAAGGCGGCGGTGGATCATATGCTGGCGCCGAAGCTGATTGGCCAGGATGCTTCG
>JAPYPT010000446.1 GCA_029937535.1 Alphaproteobacteria bacterium | reverse complement strand
CCCATCCCATCGGCACCGGCCCATTCAAGTTCGTCAGTCTGAAGCAGAACGAGCACGTGAAGTTCAAGAAGAACGAGAACTACTGGAAAGCGGGCCTGCCCCATCTTGACGGCATCAATTGGACCATTATCAAAAGCCGTTCAACGCGGGTTCTGGCATTCGTTGCCGGCAAATTCGACTTCACCTTCAATGTGGATGTGACCATTCCGTTGTTGAAGGACGTGAAGGCACAGGCACCGCACGCGGTCTGCGAACTGGTCACGACGAATGTTTCGTTCAACCTGATCGTCAATCAGTTCAAGCCGCCATTCGATAATGCCAAGATCCGCAAAGCGATGGTCTTGACAATGGACCGCAAGGCCTTCATCGACATTCTTGGTCATGGCCAGTACCTGCAGGGCGGCGCCATGATGCCGCCCCCGTCGGGCGTCTGGGGCATGCCGAAGGAATTCCTGAAAACCGTGGCGGGCTACAACCCCGACGTAAAGGGCAACCGCGCCAAGGCCCGCGAGATCATGAAAAGCCTGGGCTATGGTCCGGACAACAAACTGAAGGTCAAGGTTTCGACCCGCAACATCGCGGTCTACCGTGACCCGGCGGTGATTTTGATCGACCATATGAAGGAGATCTACATCGACGCCACGCTGGACACGGTTGAAACCAGCAACTGGCACGCCAAGGTCGCCCGCAAGGACTACATGGTCGGTCTCAACGCGACAGGCATCGGCGTGGACGATCCGGACGCTAACCTCTACGAAAACTATTCCTGCGGATCGCAGCGCAACTATACGGGCTACTGCAAACCGGAAATGGAAGAGTTGTTCAAGAAACAGTCCATGATGGAAGACCAGGCGGCACGTAAGAAACTGGTATGGGAAATCGACAAGAAGCTGCAGGAAGACGCGGCCCGGCCGATTATATACCACAGCTTGGCGGCGCAGTGCTGGCAGCCCTATGTCAAGGGCTTCGTCACCCATGTGAACAGCCTGTATAACAACTGGCGTATGGAAGACGTCTGGCTGGACAAATAGTTCCAGGCTATTTTGGCTAAAGGCCGGGGCGCACCGCGGATTATTACCGCGGCGGCGTTCCGGTCGGCCAAAGTTTTAAACGATTATTTCATTAAGACATTTTTCCAGAGCGCATTCGAAGAAAATGCGCTCAGGCTCTTAAGAATGGAGCAATTGAACCAATTACCTACGTCGCGAGAGCGACGCCGATTAATTGAAAATTGCTCTAGGCGCATTAAGACCAAGGACGGGCGGGACAGACGTTGGGCTCATATTTAGTGAAACGCTTTTTATTGATGGTCCTGACACTGGTTGGGATATCCATCATCATTTTCGTGCTGCTGCGGCTGATGCCGGGCAATATCGCCGATATCATGTTCGATTCCGCCGGCTTCGTTGATCCGGCGGAAAAGGCCCAGATCGAAAAAGAGCTGGGCCTGGATCTGCCCATCCCGGTGCAATATTACCATTGGATCAAGGGGATGCTGGTCTGGGATCTGGGTTATTCCTATGTCTCGGAAATGCCGGCGGTGGACGAACTGGGCCCCCGCATTCCCATTACCGCGAAACTAGCGGCATTGGCCCTGGGCTTTTCCGTCCTGTTTGGCCTGCCTCTGGGTGTGATTTGCGCGGTGAAGCAGGACACGGCCCTTGATTACACCCTGCGGGTTGTCTCGTTGAGCGGTCTGTCTCTGCCGTCGTTCTGGCTGGCCCTGCTGATCCTGATGTTCTTCGTTACCTTCCTGAACGACATACCAATATATTTGGATCCGCCGGAAAACCTGTGGGACGAACTGGTGCTGTATTCTATCCCGGCGGCGGCGGTGGGCTTCCGCTCCTCCGCCCTGATCATGCGTTTGACCCGGTCATCCATGCTGGAGGTGATGCGCCAGGACTATATCCGCACGGCGCGTTCCAAGGGCGCCTCGGAGAATTCCATCAACTATCATCACGCCCTGAAGAATGCGGTGCTGCCGGTGACCACGATTATCGGCATCGAGGCGGCGTTCCTGATCGGCGGCCTGATCATTACCGAGACCGTCTTCAATATTCCCGGCGTGGCGCATTTCTTGGTCGAGGCGATCTTGATGCGGGATTACCCGATCGTACAAAGTCTGGTCATGCTGATCGCCCTGGTCACGGTTCTGATCAATTTCGGGGTCGATCTGTTGTACGCGGTTTTGGACCCGAGGATTAAGTATGCCGACTAGAACGCCGATTAGAACAGTGTGTTTCATAAAGGACGACGGTAATGGCTGATATTGACCATCAAGCCGAACTGATCAAAGCCGGCGCCCACGTCTCGGGCCGTTGGGACAAGACGCTGTTCTATGCCCGGCGCTATCCCCTGGGCGCCATCGGCGCGGTGATCATGGTGAT
>JAPYPT010000002.1 GCA_029937535.1 Alphaproteobacteria bacterium | reverse complement strand
GATGGGAGGCTCGCCCACGGCTTTCGAGCGGTAAATGGTGGCCTCTCTATTGCCCTTGGAGGACCACAGATCGACCCGAAAATCCTCCGGCACGTCGCTGGCGGTGGGGATTTTGTATGTGGACGGCGCATGGGTGGTGAGGCGTCCAGTGTCGTCATGGAGCAATTCCTCAGTGGTCAGCCAACCCATGCCTTGCACGAAGCCACCTTCGATCTGGCCAATATCCAGCGCCGGGTTCAAGGATTTGCCCACGTCATGCAGGATGTCCACGCGGTCAACGCGCATCTCCCCGGTTAGGGTATCAATGGTAACTTCGGAACAGGCCGCCCCATAGGCAAAATAAAGAAACGGCTGCCCGGTTGCCGTCTCCCGATCCCAGGTAATTTTGGGCGTCGCGAAATAGCCGGTCGAGGACAGGGAGACCCGCTCCAGAAAACAGCTATTCGCAAGTTCGGCGAAGGACATATCCCGTTCGCCCAACCGGACCCGGCCATTGGCGAAACGCACCTGCCCGGCGCGGACCCGATACAGCCGGCACGCCAGTTTCGTCATCCGCTCCTTGATTGTTGCCGCGGCGCGTTTCGCCGCCATGCCGTTCAGGTCGGAGCCGGAGGAAGCCGCCGTGGGCGTGGTGTTGGGTACCTTGTCGGTGGTGGTTGCGGTGATTTGCACTTGTTCGAAGGGAATGCCGAATTCCGCCGCCACCACCTGCGCGACCTTGGTGTAGAGCCCCTGGCCCATCTCGGTGCCGCCGTGGTTCACCTGTACGGAGCCATCGGTGTAGACATGCACCAAGGCGCCGGCCTGATTCAAATGCTTCAGCGTAAAAGCGATGCCGAATTTGATCGGGGTCAGGGCAAGGCCCTTTTTCAGGAACCGATTGGCCCTGTTGAAGGCATTGACCTGGCGGCGGCGGCGGCGGTAGTCAGAGGTTTTTTCCAACGTCCGCACCAGCCTGGGCGCGATGTTGTCGGCCACCGTCATGCCAAAGGGCGTGATGTCCCGTCCCGAACGGCGCGGCCCATAGAGGTTGCGTTTACGCACGTCCAGGGGATCGATGGCAAGGCGGATGGCGATCTCATCCATCATCCGCTCCGCGAAGATCATGCCTTGCGGCCCGCCGAAGCCACGAAATGCGGTGTTGGATACCGTGTTGGTCTTGATCCGGCGGGAGAGGAGGCGGGCGGCGGGGTAAAAATAGGAGTTATCCGCATGAAATAAAGTGCGGTCGCAAACCCCCATGGACAGATCCGCCGAGTAGCCGCAGCGGGCGCTGAAGGCCACGTCCACCGCCTCCAGGCGGCCCTTGCCGTCGTGACCATATTCGTATTCCGCCAGTACATCATGGCGCTTGCCGGTCATGATCATGTCGTCATCGCGATCCAGCCGGAGCTTCACCGCCCGGCCGGTGGCCTGCGCGCCCAGCGCCGCCAGACAGGCCCATTGAGAGGCCTGGCTTTCCTTGCCGCCGAAGCCGCCGCCCATGCGCCGGCATTCACAGACCACCTGGGCCTGCGGCAACTTCAGCATCCGGGCCAACAGATGCTGCACCTCCGTCGGGTGCTGGGTGGAGGAATGCACATGCATCTCGCCGCCGTCGCCGGGCAGGGCCAAGGCTATTTGGCCCTCCAGATAGAAATGTTCCTGGCCGCCAACCCGCAGGGCGCCCGATGCCTGGTGTTCGGACGCGGTGATCGCCTTGCCCGGGTCGCCGCGCAGGAACTGATAGTCGGGCAGCACTGTTTCACCGGCCGCCAGGCCGCTATCGAGGGAAACAGCCGGCGTTTCTTGGATAATTTCAATCTTTGCCAATCTGGCGGCGCGGCGCGCCTGATCGCGGCTCCGCGCCACCACGGCGAAGATCACCTGGCCATGAAATTCAATGGCGCCATCGGCCAATATGGGATCGCCGCCGATGGAGGGGCTGCATTCGTTGGGCCCCTGAATATCCTTCGCCGTCAATACCGCCACCACGCCCGGCGCGGCCCGCACGGCATCTAGATCGAGATTCGTAATTCCGCCCTTGGCACCGTTGACGGCATGGCCCGGCGCCATATGCAGCAGGCCAGCCGGCTCCGGTATATCATCGATGTAACGGGCGGAACCTTGAATTTGCCAGGCCGCGCTGTCATGGGGCAGGGCATTACCGACGGACGCATCACCCTCGGGCGGCGGAATGCGGGTCCTTCGCGGCTGGTTATCAGGCATCGACCGCCTCCTCCAACCGCAGCCCCATCAGGCGCATGGATGCGCTGCCCCGCCCGTTCATTTCATGTAAAGCCTTGACCAGCAAGGCCTGGGCGGTAGCGAGGCGGTATGCGGCACTGGCCCGCATATCATCGATGGGCTGGTAATCCTGGGCCAGGACTTCGCCAGCCGCCATCCAGGCCACCTCGTCCGCGAGCTCTAGGCCCTTGAGTGCCTCCTCGGTCGCCAGCGCCCGTTTGGGCGTCGCCGCCATGCCACCGAAGGCGATACGGGCATCGGTGACGCGGCCATCCTGGATCCTGAACTTAAAGGCGCCCAGCAGGCTGGAAATATCCTGATCGAAGCGCTTGGATATCTTGTAGCAGCGGAATATCTCATCCCCGGCCAGCCGCGGCACATCAACGCCGGTGACAAACTCGCCTGGCCGCCGGTCCTGCCGGCCGTAATCGATGAAGAACTCCTCCAGCGCAAGCATCCGGGTGGCACCTCCCCGGCGCAAGTGCAGTTCTGCGCCCAGGGCGATCAGGGCCGGCGGCATGTCGCCGATGGGCGAACCGTTGGCGATATTGCCGCCCACCGTCCCCGCCGCGCGCACCTGCCTGGAGCCGATACGGCGCAGAACTTCGCCAAGGTCAGGGTCAATGGCCGCCAATGCGCCTGCCGCCATCTCGTAGCTGGCGCCGGCGCCGATGTGGCAGCCGTGATCCGACGCCCGGATATCGGCCAGTTCCGCAACCCGGCCCAGATGAATGACTTTCGGCAGCAGACGCAGTTGCTTGGTGATCCACAGCCCCACATCGGTGGCGCCCGCGACAATGACGGCGTCGGGGTGTTCAAGGTAAAGATCAGCCAGGCTGTCCATGGACGCCGGCGCGGTAAAAAACGATGCCCCATCGCCGATCCAGACATCCTCGCCATCATCCAGCGCCGCCAGTTGTTGATGGGTCGCCGCGCGCCGGGCGGAAAATTGATCGTCGGCGACGCCGGAACAGGCCTCCCGCCCCGCATCGACGATGGGACGATAGCCCGTGCAGCGGCACAGATTTCCAGCCAGACAATCGTTCACGGCCTGCCGCTCCGCCGCCCCGCGGCCTTGCTGGTGATACAGGGTGAACAGGCTCATCACGATGCCAGGGGTGCAAAAACCGCATTGGCTGCCGTGATGGCGCAGCATGGCGGCCTGCACCGGGTGAAGACGGCCATCCCCATCACTAAGATCTTCGACGGTGACCAGTTCCTTGCCGTCGATCATGCCCAGCAGTTGAATGCAGGCGTTGATCGGTTGATAGCTCACCGCGCCATGACGCAGGCTGCCCAGCGCCACCGTACAGGCCCCGCAATCACCTTCGGCGCAACCTTCCTTGGTGCCGAAAGCATGCCGCCGCAAACGCAGATAGTCCAGCAGGGTTTCATTCGGGCCAACATGGGAAAGCTCGACCACGGCGCCCCGATGTAAAAACTTTATCGTCCCGCGCGCCATCCCCTAACTGCCCCGGTAGGTGGAATAGCCGAAGGCGGAAAGCAGCAACGGCACATGATAGTGCCCCTCGCTATCCGCCACGCCGAAACGGATGGGTATGACGTCGAGGAACGGCGGCTCGGGCAAATCCACCCCCTGGTTTTTCAGATAATCACCGGCCAGGAAGCGCAATTCGTAGCATCCGACGGCCAGCGCCCCGCCTTCCAGCAGCGGCTTATCGATCCGGCCATCGTTGTTGGTCCGGACGGTCTTTAGGTGCGCCGGAGTTCCGTCATCGAGGCGCCAGAGTTCAATCGCCAGGCCGTGCGCCGGCTTTCCCGTCGTCAAATCGAGCACATGCGTGGTCAATCGACCCATCAATCCGCTCCCAAAGGGTTGGTTGCCGTTCGCCGGCAATCTTTTTCCATTTTCACAACTATCGACCAAATCCGGCCCTCGAAAAAGAACAAAATTCCACCCTCCTCAAGCCAACATTTCGGCCAAGGACAGTGCGATTACACGGGCGGCGTCCCGCAACAGGCTTACCGGCAGCCGTTCATCGGCACGGTGAGCGTTGGCGTCCTCGATTGAGCGGGGACCGGCGCCGTACAGAATGGTGGGGATATCGTGGGCGGTATAGTGCCGGGCATCGGTGTACAGCGGCACGCCGGTCTGCGGGATGGCCTCGCCCAGAACCGCGCTGGCATGTTTTTGTACGATTGCCGCCAGATGCTCCACATTGCCCACCGGCTTCAATGGCTCGGCCAGCATGACCCGTTCCATGGCCACCGTAATGCCGTCCCAGTTTTGTACGGCAGCGGCGATCAGGGCGCGCAATTCCGCCTCAACCTGGGCCGCATCCTCTTCCGGGATCAGGCGGCGATCAATGCGCAGGCTGACCCGGTCCGGCACCACGTTGGTATTGATGCCGCCCTCGATCAGACCCACATTCAATTGCGGCGAGCCGATGCCCTCGATCTTGGAACTCTGTTCGGCAAACAATCGTCTGTGATCGTAGAGCGCCGTCAGAATTGCGTTGGCGGCCTCCAGGGCGTCGTGCCCCGTGCCGGGCTTGGCGGCATGGGCGGATTTGCCTTTCACATCGATGGCCAGATGCAGACAGCCATTGTGAGAGGTGACCACGGCATGGGAAAACCCGGCCGATATGGCATAGTCGGGTTTCGATATCGCCTCTTCGATCAGCCATTTGGGCCCGATGGCGCCGCCGGCTTCCTCGTCATGGGTGAAATGCAGTTCCACCGTGCCCCGCAGCCTGGCGCCGGATTCGATCAAGGCCTTCAGGGCATAGGCGTAGGTCGCGAAATCCGACTTCGACACCGCCGCGCCGCGGCCATACATCCAGCCATCGACGATTTCGCCCCCATAGGGGTCATGGCGCCAGCCATCGCCGGGCGCCACCACATCGCCGTGGGCGTTCAGGGCGATGATGGGGCCGTCGCCGAAGCGGTGGCGCACGACCAGATTGGTGGCGGAAATCATGCCGTTGTCCCGGCATAGATCATCCGGCACCCGATGTTGCTCCACCTCGAATCCCATCGCCTCCAGCAGTTCCGCGGCGCGGACGCCATGGGGCGCACAATCGCCGGGCGGGTTGTCGGACGGCACCTTGACCAGTTCGCGGAGGAAGTCGATTTGCGCCTCCTTGTGCCCCTCCAGCCATGTGGTCAGATCCCGGTCTGTCTCCGTCATTGCACGCTATCCTTCCAACTGGTCCAGCACCGCCAACATGATCTTGATGCCCGCGACGACGTCTTCCTCCGTCGTGCGTTCCGCCGGATTGTGGCTGATGCCGCCGTCGCTACGCAGAAAGATCATGCCCACATCGCACAGCGCCGACATGGCGGCGGCATCATGACCGGCGCCACTGGGCATTCTGGTGGGTTCGATCCCAACGGAGATCATGGCGCGCTCAATGGTATCCATCATGTGGGGCGAGCAGGGCGCGGAGGTGGCCTCGTGAAAGACCGTTACCTTCGCTTCCGTCCCGCGTTTCTCGGCCCCCGCGCGAATGGCGCGGATCACGGCGGCGACCGCGTCGCGGCGGTCGCCGTCTTCCCTGGCGCGGACATCCACGGTAAAGCTGACGTCGCCCGGAATGACATTGATGGCGCCCGGCGTGGTGCGCAGAATGCCGACCGTTCCGACCACGTCCGCCCCGCCGGCGCAAATCGTTTCAACCGCCAAAACCCCTTCCGCGGCCGCTGCCAGGGCATCCTTGCGCAAGGCCATGGGCACCGTGCCCGCGTGGCCCGCGACGCCCGTGATGGCAACCGACAGCCGGGTCTGGCCATTGATCGCGGTGACAATGCCGGCGGGAAGGTCCAAAGCCTCCAGCACCGGGCCTTGTTCTATGTGCAGTTCCAGAAACGCCTTCACATCCGACCCTGGGTGGGCGGCCTGGCCGATGTCTTCGGCATCCAGGCCAAAATCCGACAAGGCTTGGCGGAAGCTGATGCCGTCCGCGTCCGCCCGCTCGAACGTCTCGGCATCCAAGGTACCGGTAATGGCGCGGCTGCCCAGATAGGTGGTGCCAAAACGCACCCCTTCCTCGTCCGCGAAGCCGATCACCACGATGGGGTAGGACAAGCGCCGGCCCGCGCCGGACAACGCCTCGACACAGGCAATGGCGCACAAAACGCCCAGCATGCCATCGAATTTTCCCGCATTCACGACGGTGTCGAGGTGGGAGCCCATGAGCAGCGCCGGGCCCGTGCCTTGTGCGGCCTCGTAACGGCCCACGATATTGCCGGCGGCATCCTGGTGTGCCGCCATCCCCGCGGCGGCCATCCAACCCGACACCAGTTCGTTGGCGCGGCGGTGTTCATCGGTCAGGTAACGGCGGGTCAGGACGCCCGGCGTCTCGCTGATCGCCGCCAGCCGGTCAATCCGCCTCATCACCTGGTGGGCCAAACCTTCAGGCGAATTCATGCAGCGCCTCATGGGATTGCTCGATCGCGGCCAGGCGCCCGCGCCCCTTGGCGCCCATCTTTCGCATCACGCCCATGGCATAGAAATGCAGCAGGGACATGACACCGGCATAACGGTCGAATGCATCGGCGCATCGGATCGGGCAGCGAACCGTCCAATCGGCCAGGCCCGCGGCCCCGTCCAGGGCGGCATCCTGATCGGTGAAATAGAGAATTTCCGCACCCATTTTTGCAACCAGCGCCGTGGTCCCGGCCACGGCCGGGACGCGGCGGCGGAAGCCGAATATGATAACCATGTCGGAGGAGCCGAGATCAGCCAAGGTCTCGGCCAAAGTTTCCCCGGCTTGCGGCAGCAGGTGGACATTGTCTCGCACCTGAATGAGCTGCCAGCGCAGATATCCCGCCAGAAACGCACTATTGCGCCAGCCAACGACAAAGACCCTCCGCGCCCGGCACATAGCCGCGATGGAGGCAGTGAATGTTTCACCATTCAGTCCGTCCAGCGCCTGGCTCACCAGCGCGGCGTCCTGTTGATGGTGTCGCCCGGCCAGTGAGGTGAAATCCTGATCACCTTGATCTTGCGACAGCAGGAATAACGGCGAGCCGGCTTGTTGGCCGTCGCGCGCGGCCCGGCGCATGGCCTCGAAACCGTCGTAGCCGAGGCGGTGGCTCAGCCGGGTCACGGCGGCTTTCGATGCGCCCGCCAGATCCGCCAATTCGGTCGCGGAATAACTGGCGATCTGCCCCGGAAAATCCATGATTAGGTCACCGACCTTGCGTTCGCTGGCCGGTAAGGCGCCATAGTGCTCCCGAATGCGTGTTTCCAGCGTCGATGTCTGTGCATCGGTCATGCGCGGCGGCGTCCTGAAAATTCAATACTGGCCTGGAGTCTAAATGAAGGCAGTTTGAAATTCAATTTTTAAATACTAAGATTTTAAAATATAAATTTTATTGCTAGAGGCATTTTGCGGCGATGTTTCCGACGCTATAATGTCCCTCCGATGATTGGGGATCATTGAATTATGACTGACAACACATCGACGTTAATGCGGCGGATTGATCAGGCCCTGGGCCGGGAACCGGCCGACGTGGTGATCAAGAATACCCGCTATCTCAATGTCATCGACGGCAACATGGTCACGGGCGATATCGCCGTGACGGGCGACACCATTGTCGGGGTGCAGGCGGACTACTACGGCACGGTGGAAATTGACGGTCGGGATAAAGTCGTAGTGCCAGGGTTCATCGACACCCACGTGCATGTGGAAAGCACCTGTGTCAGTCCGTGGGAGTTTGATCGAACGGTGCTGCCGCGCGGCACCACGACGGCGATCTGCGATCCCCATGAAATCTGCAACGTGCTGGGCACCAAGGGTCTGGATTACTTCTTTTCCGCCTCCGACAATCTAGCCATGGACCTGCGCGTACAGCTTTCCAGCTGTGTGCCGGCCAGCCATTTGGAGACGTCCGGCGCCGTTATCACCGCCGCCGATCTTGCACCCTATAAAGATCATCCGCGTGGCATCGGCTTGGCGGAGTTCATGAATTATCCCGGCCTGTTGAACAAGGACGCCGGGGTGTTGGAGAAACTCAACATCTTTTTCGGCAGCCACATTGACGGCCATGTGCCCATGGTTTCGGGCCGGGATCTGAATGCCTATTGCGCCTGCGGCATCAAGAATTGCCACGAAAGCACCTCTTTGGCGGAGGCGGCGGAAAAGCTGTCCAAGGGCATGCAGGTGCTGATCCGCGATGGCTCGCTGTGCAAGGAGGTGGTCACCCTGGCGCCCCTGATCAACGATCTTACCTCGCCCTTCCTGGCGCTCTGTACCGATGACCGCAACCCCCTGGATATCGCCGAGGAAGGCCATCTGGACCATCTGATCCGCGCCGCCATCGCCGCCGGCGCGCCCATTGGCGCCGTCTACCGCGCCGCCAGTTGGTCGGCGGCTCAGGGGTTCGGCCTGCGCGACCGTGGCTTGATCGCGCCGGGCTACCGCGCGGACATGGTTCTATTGGACGACGTGGCGGATTGCGCCGTCGCCGCCGTGATCCGCAATGGCGCCCTGGTCGACGGAGAGACATTTGCCGCTCATCGCCCAGACCTCTCGGTCGGGCGCAATTCCATCAAGCTTGACCCGGTCGATCCCTCAATCTTTGCCGTGCCCGCACCCGGCCCCAATGGCCCCGTCATCGGCCTGGTTCCGAACGGTGTCATCACCACGCATCTGACCATGGATCTGCCCTATCACAATGGCCTGCGCCACCCCGACCCCGGCAACGATGTCTTGAAGGTGGTGGTCCTGAACCGCCATGGCGGCAACCGCAACATCGGCCGCGGCTTTATCAAGGGTTTCGGTTTCCGCGAGGCGGCCATCGCCTCCTCCGTCGGCCATGATGCCCATAACGTCATCGTTGTCGGCGACAACGACGGCGACATGGCGGTTGCGGTCAACCGCCTGATCGGGATGGAGGGTGGTTTCGCCGTTGCCCGGTCCGGCCAAATCCTCGCGGATCTGCCCCTGCCCATCGCCGGCCTGATGAGCGACCGTCCCGCCAGCGAGGTGGTCACGCAGTTGCGGAAGCTTCGCGCGGCGGCGCGGGATATCGGCTGCCCCCTGCCCGAACCCTTTCTGCACATGGCCTTCCTGCCGCTGTGCGTAATTCCCCACCTGAAGATCACCGACCATGGCCTGGTCGATGTGGATAAATTTGAATTGGTTGCAGCCTGATTTCCGGCGTTTGACAGGTTGGCGCGGGTTCGGGAAAATAGCTGAAAACCGAATTGTAAGTTTCGCGCCATGCGGACTTGAACGTTGAGGATAACATCATGGGCAAACTGGACGGCAAGACGGCGATCGTGACCGGCGCCAGCCGGGGTATCGGGCAAGCCATCTCGGAACTGTTCGCGGCGGAAGGCGCGCGGGTCGCCTGTGCCGCCCGCACCCTGAACGAAGGCGATCATAACCTGGAAGGTTCGTTGGCCCGCACGGTGGCGGCGGTCGAGGCGGCGGGCGGTCAGGCCAAGGCCTTCGTGGCCGATGTCTCCGCCGAAAGCGATTGTCTGGCCCTGGTCGAGGGCACCCGCGCCGCCTTTGGGCCGGTGGATATTCTCGTCAACAACGCCGCGCTGAGCTATTTTACACCGATCGCGGAATTCGCCACCAACCGCTGGATGCGCGCCTTCGCGGTCAATGTGCATGGCCCCTTCATGCTGGCCAAGGCGGTATTGCCGGACATGACGACGGGCAGCCGAGGCGGCGCTATCGTCAATATTGGCTCCGGCGCGGCGATCGGTCCCGGCCGCGGGCCTTATGACAGCCCGTCCGTGCGCGGCAACACCATGTACGGCGCCACCAAGGCGGCGCTGGAGCGGCTGACCCAGGGCCTGGCCCAGGAAGTGTCGGGCATGGGCAATATCGCCGTTAGCTGCGTTTCGCCCTCGAAAGTGGTGCCGACGCCGGGCACGGTTTATCACCATCTAGTCGACGGCATGGACGACCCCCGTGGCGAAGCGCCTGATTTGATGGCGCAAGCAACCCTGCTATTGGCCAGCGAGGCGCCGGAAAAGGTCAATGGCCGGGTGACCTACAGCCAATTGATCCTGGGCGAATTTGGCTGGATCGAAAACCCGGTCGGCCGGGGCATCGACAGCACCGGATCGGGTTATTCGCAAATCTGAGCCGGCCTGAATATACCTTCCCAAGGAGAGCCCCATGACAACCACAAGACCCCTGGCCACGCCAGGCGCCAAGATCATGTACCTGGTCAAACGCAGGGCAACGACCAGCCGCGAAGAATTGATCGCGCACTGGTTTGCCAATCACATGCCCGATGTCATCGCCAAAAATGCAACCGCGTCCGCGGTGGGCAAGCTTCATGCGGAGCGTTATGTGGCAACCTTGTTTGACCCGAAAGCGGGCAAACCGCACCCTTGGGATGGCGTCGCGCAGCTCCAGTATGAACGGCCCCCCGACCGGTCCGCAACGGCCCATGGCACGCAACCCACTGATACATTTCAAGAAAAGGCGGAACCTTATTGGCCTTGGGCAACGCGCGAATACGTTGTCATGGACGGCGACTTGCCCCTGAATTTACCGACCCTGAACCCACCTTTCCCCTGTACCCGGAGCGGATTTCTCAAAGTCACGTTCCTGGTCGGCATCACGGAAGGTACGGATTGCGGCGCGCTATTCGATCACTGGCTGGATGTTCACGTGCCCAACGTTCGCCAAACCATGGAAGCCGTGGGCGGCTTCCGCTATGTGGTCAGCCACAGCCTGGAGCCGGAGGCTGAACCCTATGCCGGCATGGCGGAATTGTACTTTTCCGATGCCGACGGGTGGAAGGGCTATCGCGAACAGATCCGTGCGGACGGCATGGAGCGTTGGGTCGATGATGCTGCCACGAAGGTGTTTTACAGTGGCACCGAGATGGTGGGGATCGCCTGAAGGCCTTCCAAATGCGACGCGGGATATTTATAGTCCAGGCCAATCGGGCGGCGATCGTGTCGGATGGCCGCGAGAACAAAATTGAGGAGACATGAGTCATGCGTTTTGGCGTTTTTTACGAATTGCAATTGCCCCGTCCCTGGAACGATGGCGACGAACACCGCCTGTTCAAGGAAGCGCTGGAGCAAATCGTTCTCGCCGATAATCTTGGCTTCGACTATGCCTGGGAGGTCGAGCACCATTTTCTGGACGAATATTCCCATGCCTCGGCGCCGGAAGTGTTCCTGGCCACCGCCGCCGGAGTGACCAAGAATATTCGCCTCGGCCATGGTATTCGCCAGGTGATCCCGAATTACAACCATCCCGCCCGCACGGCGGAGGGTCTGGCGACGCTGGATCTGCTCTCCGACGGCCGTGTTGAATTCGGCATCGGCGAGGGGGCGACGCGGCTCGAGTTGGGCGCCTTCGGCATCCCCGCCAAGCGCAAACGGGCCATGGCGCTGGAGGCCGCCGAGCAGATCTGCAACATGATGAACCTGACCCCTTATCCCGGCTTCGAGGGTGAGGGATTCTCGTTTCCCTGCCGCAATGTCCTGCCCAAGCCCCTGCAGAACCCCCATCCCCCTCTGTGGATGGCCTGCACCAACCGCGATACCATCAAGATCGCGGCGCAAAACGGCATCGGCGCGCTGGCCTTCTCCTTCCTTGATCCGGACGAGGCGAAGAATTGGTCGAAGATCTATTACGACATCATCAAGAGCGAGGACTGCGTTCCCCTGGGCTGGTCGGTCAATGCCAATCTGGCCATGGTGTCGGCCTTTTCCATGCATGAAGACCGGGCCGAGGCAATCCGGCGCGGCAAGGACAATTTTGAATTCTTCCGCTATTCACAGCAAAAGCTGGTGGCCGAGGATTTCGTGCCCGGCTATTCCGACATGTGGGGCGATTTCATGGAAAAACGCGGCGACGCTACCGACCGCTTGATCCAGGCGGCGCTATCGCGGGCGGAATACGACGGCGCGGGCATCGGAACGCCGGACGACATGGCGCGGCATTTGCGCGATTTCCAGGAGGTCGGGATCGACCAGGTGATTTTCCTGCAGCAGGCGGGCCGCAATACCAACCAAAATATCTGTGAGTCGTTGGAGTTGTTCGCCGAAAAAGTGATGCCGGAGTTCACCAAGGACGTCGGCGAACGGGAAGCCGCAAAAGCCGAGGAACTGGCGCCCTATATCGAGGCGGCACTGGCCCGCAAGACTTTTATGCAACCGATTGCCCGCGAGGATGTGCCGGTGGTCAAGGCAGCCGTGCGGGCCTCCACCTTTGACGCCCAGAAACAGCGTCAATTGGGTCAGAATGATTGAAACCGCGAATGGGCGGGTAATGATGGGAGATGGCCATGAAAGTTGAGCCGATCAATGCTGATTTTGCCGCCCTGGTCAGTGACGTTGACCTGGGCCAGCCATTGACCGACGGCGGGATCGCCGAAATCGAACAGGCAATCGACACATATGCAGTCTTGATCTTCCGCAACCAGTCCCTCACGGACGATCAGCATGCCGCCTTTACCCGTAATTTCGGCCCCATCGACAAGGGACTGCTGGTGGGCTCCAAGCGCAAACGCCGGTTGGCCAATCCGGATGTGATCGATCTGGCCAATGTTGACCTGGAAGGCAATGTCTTGCCCGCGGCCAACATTCGCAACGTCAGCCTGGTCGCCAACCAATTCTGGCACAGCGACAGCTCGTTCAAGGACCCACCGGCGAAATACTCCATTTTGTGCGGCATGGAGCTGCCCGATCAGGGCGGACAGACCGAGTTCGCGGATCAACGCGCCGCCTACGATGCCTTGAGCGATGAGATGAAGGCCAGGGTTCAGGACTTGGTCGCCGAGCACTGGGCCTATCATTCCCGTGACTTGCTGGGCGGTAGCGGAAATTCGGCTGGAGAAACCGAGGCGCTGCCACCCGTCCACTGGCCCATGGTGCATACCATCCCCGGATCCAGGCGAAAATCATTGTTCATCGGCATTCACACGCGGGAGATTTCTGGCATGATCACGGCGGAGGCCCGCATGCTGCTGCATGATCTGCTGGAGCATGCGACGCAACGGCAATTCGTCTACCGACACGAATGGCAGGCCAACGATGTTTTGATGTGGGACAATCAGTGCACCCTGCACCGGGGCCGCGCCTATGACCTGACCAAACTGCGCGAACTGCGCCGGTGCACCACCGAAGTGGCTGAATTTGCCGCTGGATAACGCGAAAAAATTTAAAAATTGAGCGCTTCGATCCAGGGGTTGTAGCCGTAGCACCAGGTTGGATCGGTCGCCTCGCGCATCCAGGTGTTGGCGTGGGAGACCGCCTGAACCTGGGCCGTGCGGGCCTTTCGCGTCGCCTCGAAAACCGCCAACCCGCGTTCGATATCGGATGTCTCCTCCAAGGCACGGGCAAGGATAACGCCGTCCTCGATCGCCATGGCGGCGCCCTGGGCCATGTAAGGCGTCATGGGATGGGCGGCATCACCGATCAGGACCATGCCGCCGCCATACCAACGTTCCAGCGGCGCCCGTTCCAGGATTGCCCAGCGATGCACCACCGGACAGGCGCGCAGAACCTCGCGGACCTCTTCATGAAAACTATCGAATGCTTCGCGGACCACGTTCATGTCGCCGGTCGCGGACCAGGATTCGTGTACCCAGGCCTGATCCGGCAGGCTGGTGACGAAATAAACCTCGTCCTTGGTCTTGGTGACGTAGTAGATGACGATATGACGATCCGGACCCCACCATTTTGTGCATTCGCCGACGGGATGGCGCAGCAGCGCGGCGGGAAAGGTCGCCCGATAGGCGACGCGGCCGGTCGCCAGGGGACGTTCCCCGCCCCATAGAATTTCACGCACCCGCGACTGCACGCCATCGGCGCCGACGACCAGGTCCGCCGTCGCCTCCCCGCCATCGGCGAATGACAACGCGAAACCGTCGGTGGCCGGTGTCACATCGACCAACCGTTTGCCCAAGGATATCTGTTGCGCCGGCACCGCCGATAAAAGTGCGGCGTGCAGGTCGCCGCGATGCATTTGCAGATATGGCGCGCCGAATTGATCTTCCGCCGCCTGGCCCAAGGGCAATTCGAACATCTCGGCGCCCGTGTCCCAGACCCGGTTGTTCCAGGTCCGGGGCTGGAATGCCGTGCGGCGGATGTGGCCGTCAAGTCCGAGGCCGCGCAGCGCCCACATGGCGTTGGGGCTCATCTGAATGCCGGCGCCGATCCGCGTAAACCGCTCCGCCTGTTCATAGACCTGGGCCATAAAGCCAAGGCGGCGCAGCGACGCAGCAGCCGCCAGCCCCCCCATGCCGGCGCCAATGATGGCGATGCGTGGATTATCGGTCATGCAAATCTCAAGCTGGCCGTCCGCCGGCCAACATTACCGCTCGGCGGTGAAGTTCAGATGGCCGTCGTCATGCAGTTGTTGCGTGAACGCCGCCTCGTAAGCGTCTTCCGGCGTGGCGCGGACCCGGCTGTCGAGCACATGGGCGTCCTCGCCGACCAGAATGCGCCAGCGATCTTCCCGCACCCCATCCAGGATGATCGACGCCGCCTGTGCCGGCGTGGTTGGCGCCTTATCGCGAAAGTCCTCGCTCCTTTGTTTTATGGCGCCGCGAATGGCGTCATCGGGCAAGTTTCCAACCGGCTTGCCGCGCTTCACCATTTCGCCGCGGATCTCCGCAACCTCCGCCGCCGTCATCTCCATCGGATCCCTGCCGTGGATCTTCCCCGTATTGATCGCGATGTTGGTGCCGATATGACCGGGCATGACTACCGAGACCTTGACATGGGGGGCGTGCAGCCGCAGATCCGTGACCAAGGCCTCGGAAAATCCCTTCACGGCGAATTTTGCCGCGGCATAAGCCGTTTGCGAAGCATTGGGCCCAAGGCATGCCCAAAACCCATTGACCGAGCTGGTGTTAATGAGATGGCCTTCCTCGGCGGCGATGAGCAGCGGCAGAAAGGCGCGGGCCGTATAGTAGACACCGTACCAGCAGACGGCGAAGGTCCGCTCCCAGTCCTCCCGGTCACCCTTGATGAAACTGCCGCCGCCGCCGATCCCCGCATTGGCGAAGACCAGGTTCACGTGCCCGGTATCATGCGCCGCAAGCAGGTCATCGCGGAATGCCAGGACCGAAGCTTCGTCCGAGACGTCGCAATGGTGAGTGGAGATAGTGATCTCTTGGTTGGCCTCGCGGCAGTGATCCACGGTTTCGGCCATTGCCGCGGCGGAAAGATCACAAAGTGCGAGATGGCAGCCTTCCCCGGCCAGTTGCTCGGCCAGCTCCCGCCCCATGCCCGATCCGCCGCCGCTGATGACCGCCAGTTTTCCTTCAAAGTTCCGCATCGACAAGACTCCCAAAAACATATGCCACCGTCTGCGCCAGACGGTCATGGCTAGAATATTATCATTTTATCGCTTCGAGATAGAGACAAGACGCGGCAAACCATGCAAAAATCCGGCAGAAGCAAGAATTTTTGGAGGACCAACCATGCCCAAATGGATCGATCATATCGTCGTGCGCGTCAAGGATATCAATGAGAGCCTTAAGGACTATGAGACCAAGCTCGGCATGAAAGCGAGCAAGGGTCCCGACGAAATACCCTCCATGGGCATGACCCGGGCCATTCTGCCGTTGGGTGACGAGGGCCGGTTCATCGAACTTGCCGAACCACTTGGTGAAGGCGGGGCCATTGCCGGCGCGCTGGAAAGATATGGCGAGGGGGTGCATCTGGTGGCCCTGGCCGTCGATAATTTGGCCGAGGCAACAGCAGAGATGAAGGCCAATGGCGCGCGGATTATAGAAGCGGGAACTCAGGTTTTCGTACATCCCCGCGATGGCCACGGCGTGATGTATCAACTAATTGAACGTGATTAGAGCAACGACGTTATTCGCACCCCTCAAGCGGGTGTGCGGTAGCCCGACGCCGTGATACGCTAAATCGTTTGATGGTGAAGTTTTGGCGGTTTGCTTTAACTCCCGGTCAGCCCTTTCACCAAGGACTGAAGTACGTCCGATGCAACCGTGGCCATTCGGTAGAGGCCGTCAAAAAAACTCCTTGTTTCCGACGACGATGAATCGTGCCCGTAATTTATGACCTCTTCTTCCTTCTCCCGCACCTTCGGGACAAGCAATCTGTCACCCGCTTGCGATAAATTCGTCGCCGGCCGGAAAATTTTTACCGCTGATCGGCGTTTCCGTACCTTGAGAAATCCATCGTTGCGCCTTGTATGCAACCGACCAGATGTTGGCCCGAGATCACGTCCGAAGTAGGTGATTTTTCCGCCGGCTAAATTTGCAGACCTGGAAAGAGTATCGAGATCGCCGGACATTTGGTTGAAATGCAACGATGCAGCGGATTCCAATCTTATTGCCGTGCCGAATGAGCCTCCGGTGAGGGTCCGGGGTATGGTGCTGTATGACTCCACGCGCGAAAACTCCGACGCCGCCGCCATGGAAGGGGCAATGCCCAGCATGGCCAGTCCAATAATTGCGCTGAACGATTCTTTACTGAAAATCATGACCACTCCTACCTATCATTTTGCACCGAGAGGCGCTCATACATAGATAATTGTTCTCTTGATATTGAATATGCAAAAACCATGCCAAGAATTTCGATGTAATAAAATCAATGACTTAGAAATCTCAATTCTCCGGATTTATGTAAAGTGTTCAAAATTCCGACAGTTCGTCTGTCCCAAAACGGGATTCAAACACCGTCGTATTCGCATTAATTTGGATGGAACAACTGCTGCCCGTTGATCCTGTGCCCGCCGATCGCGGTTTTTCCCGGTCCCGAAATTAGCCAGTCGATAAACTGCTGGCCCAGGCGGAATTTGACATGCCCGTGGCGTTGGGGCGAAACCAGGATGACACCGTATTGATTGCGCAAATTCTGATCGCCCTGGAGGACGATTTTAAGGCCTTGCCTGTTCTGAAAACTGAGCCAGGTTCCCCGGTCGCTCAAGGTATAGGCATTCATGGCGGCCGCGGTATTGAGGGTGGCGCCCATGCCGGAGCCGGTTTCCCGGTACCAGGTGCCCGAATGGACGGCCACATCCACATTTGCTTTGGCCCAAAGAGAAAGCTCCCGTTTATGGGTCCCGCTGTCGTCGCCGCGGGAGACAAAGGCAGCGCCCTGTTCGGCGATCCGCCGCAGCGCGGCGGCGGGGTCCTTAACCTTGGCCACGCCGGCCGGGTCGGCTTCGGGACCGATAATGACAAAATCGTTGAACATCACCGCGTGGCGCGCCACCCCGTAACCGGCCGCGACGAACGCTTCCTCCGACGGCTGATGATGCACCAACAGAACATCGGCGTCGCCATTGCGGGCAAGCCGCAGCGCGGCGCCGGTGCCCACCGCGACAACGCGCACGTCAACCCCCGAGGCGGCCTTGAACTTAGGCAGAATATGGTCGAACAAGCCGGAATTCTGGGTTGATGTTGTCGAGGCCAGAATGATGAATGGCGCCGCCGCCGCAACCTGGCGGCCGGCCAGAACGAGAACCGCAATCAACAAGCATCGAATGAACCGTAATTTCATTCTCTGTCGATACCTAGTTCGTCGGCCGTCCGGCCGCCCAGGCCGTCGTAAACCGACCGCCGCCGCCACCATAATAGCTCACCGTTCAAAAAGGCCCGTGCCAGGTCATTCTCCGGCCCCTTGAAGAAGTCTTCCGCCGGGGCCCGCTCCTTGATGCGCCCGCGATGCAGAAAAATAACCTCCTGGGCCAGCCGGCGCGCTTGATTGAGGTCATGGGAAGTCATGATGATCTTAACCCCGGTCTCCGACAAACCGCGCACGATATCCTCCACCAGATGGGCCGCCGCCGGGTCAAGGTTGGCGGTGGGCTCGTCCAGAAATAAAACTTGCGGCCGCAGCGCCACGGCGCGGGCCAAGGCCAGGCGTTGTTGCTCGCCGAATGACAACGCGCGGGCCGGTGTATGGGCCAGGCGGGTCAGACCCGTCCGGTCCAAGGCATCCGCGACCCGGCTCCGGCGCTGGGCGGCGTCCAGGCCATGGATTTTCAGGGCCAGATCGATATTGCCGCGGGCCGATCGCCGCAGCAATACCGGACGCTGGAAGACCATCGCCTGGGCCCTCGCCCGGGTCCGTGGATCGGTTTCCCCGGCCCAGCGCACACTGCCCTGGTCGGGTGCCACAATGCCGTGGCAGACGCGCAGAAACAGGCTTTTTCCGGCCCCGTTGGGGCCAATGATAAGGGTACGTGCGGGCGCCGTATCAAACTGGCAATCGATCTCCTTCAAGACCATCTTGTCGCCCCGCCGTACCGAAACCTTGGCCATGGTCACGGGCAAAATCTGCGGGGTTTCCTTCATGCCAGACGCCGTTCGCCGCCGATGTAGCGGAAACCATAGACGGCAATATTGATACTCAAGGACAACAGCAGCAGCACCATGCCGAGGCCCAACGCCAGGGCAAGGTTACCCTTGCTGGCTTCCAGCGTGATCGATGTGGTCATGACCCTGGTGACGTGATCGATATTGCCGCCGACGATCATCACCGCGCCCACCTCGGCCACGGCGCGGCCGAAGCCCGCCAGCAGCGCCGTCACCAACATGGCGCGTCCATCCCAGAGCAACGCGAAAAGAGACTGCCCCGGCGAGGCCCCGAGGGAGCGGAGGGCCTCATGGTATTCCTGCCACAAGGTTTCCAGAATTTCACGGCTCAAGGATACGATGATGGGCAAAACCAAAATGACTTGGGCGATCACCATGGCTGTCGGCGTAAACAACAAATTGAAGACTCCGAAAGGACCGGAGCGCGACAACATCAAATAGACGACCAGGCCAACCACGACGGGCGGCAGACCCATCAGGGCATTGAACAACACGATCAAGACCCGCCGGCCCGGAAAACGACCGAGCGCGATGAGCGCGCCCAAGGGCAGCGCCAAAAAGGCCGCGATCCCGGTCGCCGTCAAGCTGACCCGCAGGGACAGCCCGATGATTTCCCACAGGTCCCCGTCAAGCTGCCATATCAAGGAGCCCGCGGTTACCATGGCGAGCCAAAATTCATCCATCCCTCAAACCTGTTTTAACAACACCGCCTCTTATACCAATGGCATAACTCATGAATTCATATCATCGTCCGGGTCGTCCGTGATGAGGCCGCTGAGATAGTCTTCGGTGGTCCGCGGTTTCGGCCTGGCGCCAGCCGTCATGGGGTCGGTATTGGTTTCGGCCATATCCACGATCCGGCAATCGGCGCACATCTTGAGACGCCGCAAAGCCTGCTCGTTCGGAAACATGCTATGGGCCGCCATCTTTTCCGATACTGTTTCAATCATTGACTTGGTGGCGAACGGCGTGCCGCAGCGGATGCAGTCGAAGGGCTCTTCCTCCTTGATCACCCGGGTGTTCCGCGCCGCGCCGGTGAGCAGCAAACGGGGCCGCAACTTGATGACCTTTTCAGGGCACGTGGAGACGCACAATCCGCATTGCACGCAGGCCGTCTCAACGAAATTCAGACGCGGATAATCCGGTGTGTCGCGCAAGGCGTTCGTGGGACAGGCGTTGGTGCAGGCCAGACATAAGGTGCAGCCGTCAACATCGATATCCACCGTCCCAAACGGCGCGCCGTCCGGCAGCGGGATCTCCTTCAGCGGCTCCGGCGCCACGCGATGCAGGGCGGTCAACGCCAGGTTCAGCGCCCCTCGTTTCTCTTCCGTCGGTTCGAACGCCGCGGCCCGCAGATGATCGCCATCGGCGGCGGCCTTGCCGTCGGCGGCGGCCCACAGATGGGCGTTGGCGGCTTCGGGATCGGCTTGTGACATCATTTCGGCGCGCCCATCGCCAAACCCGAGCGCGGCCACGATATGGTTTGACAATGCGATCGTTTCACTCAGCCCGGCGAGTTCCTCCGTCATGCGGGGCGGGGCAAGGATCAGGCACCGGGCCGCGCCATAAACCCGCGCGGCAAGCAGCGTGTCCAGGCCGCATTGACCCAGCGCATTGACGGCGATGGGCAATACATTCGCCGGCAGGCCATCATAGTGCCGGGCCATGGCGTCGACCATGTCTTCGCCAAAATCACCGTCGTGGAATAACAGGATGGGGTGTTTTCCAGCCCCCGCTTCATAAGCCTGAAGCAAGGTCCGCATGCGCTGCAATAAGGCATCGCGCCTTGGCATGGCATAGCTGACCGCGCCGGTGGGGCAAACGCCGGCGCAGGCGCCGCAGCCGGCACAGATTTGCGGGTCAATGATAACCTTGTCGCCTTCGGCGGTGATCGCGCCCGCGGGACAGATATCAATGCACCGGGTGCACCCGGTGATGCCGTTGCGGGCATGAGCGCAGATGGTATCGTCGTATTCGACGTAGCGTGGCTTTTCGAACTCCCCCACCAAATCGAGGATGTCGAACAGGACGGCGGCGACGCCGGCTGGATCCTTTGGATCTGGATTGAAATAGCCGTCGCGTTTTTCTGGCGCGCTGAACATCGGCGTGCCGCCGCGCAGATCGAGGATAATATCGCAGTTGCTCCGCGTCGTATCCGATGCCGCCGGCGCGAACGAAATCTCTTGGCGGGAAGACGGCGTCATGGGGGCGAAACCGTCAATTTCCACTTCAAAGGCGCCCAGATGGCCCCGCGCCCGTATGCTGGTTGCGGAAAATATCGGCACGTCCACCAAACGCGGCGGCGTCACGGCTGCGCGATGGTCCAAAATCAGGGTGACATCCATGCGTTGCCCGAGGCGGCGGGCCGCCTCGGACGCCGCATCGTCGTTGCCGATCACCATGACGGCGCCGCCGCTCGATACGGGGATCGCGTGGGGGCCGGGAATATCCAGCATCGCCTCGGCGATCAAGGCGCCCATTTTAGCGCCGGCGGCGCCGCCGTCACGCGACCATCCGGCTTTTTCCCGGATGTTGACGAACCGGATGTCGCCGTCGAATTGGTCGTCATCCGCCGTTTCCAAAAACAACGGTGCTTCCTGGGTACAGCCGATCAGCAAGGGCCCCTTGCCCGCCAGCCGCGATTGCACCTCCGGCAATTGCCGGCGGCAAAGCTGGGTGCCGCAAAATTCCAGTTTCAGGCCGGCCGCCTTTTCGATCGAATTTGGATCGTTCGGGCTGGTGCCCTCGCAATCGCAAATCAACACGCGAAAGTCGGATTGGCTTTTTTCATTCGCCATCGTAATCTTGTTCCCCCACGCGGTGTGATAATCTGCGCTATGTCTTCATGGCCGGCCATATTGCAATCAATGGGCCGATCGGAGCAAGATCACAGACGAGAATATTGCCGCTATTCACGAGGTTGTTTGAATGAGTGCCGATGCGAACATCTCCCTTGGCGTCGTCATAGAGCGGCGCGACATTGAAAATCCCTGGCAGGATTACGTCTGGCGGCCAATCGCGGTGCTCTCCAATGCAGGGCGGGGAGAGCGTTGGCGGGAGCTGCAAAGGGGTGCGGATTGGGTTCATTTTCTGGCCGCGACGTTCGATCTGGAACTATTCCGGGGCGAGACCGAGGGTTATATGACCAACCTGTCGCAAAACCCGCCGCAGGTCTATGTTGTGTTGCGCCAAGGTGAAGAGGCGGAAGACAACGAGGTTGAGCCATTCCATGTCACCGCCTGTCCGTTCGAGGCCATGGGCTATCACGAAAGCGGCGACGAAATTGTCGAAGGCGTGCCCATGCCCGAGGACGTCATGGCCTGGTTGCAGGAATTCGTGGATCTGTATCACGTGGAAGCACCGTTCGAAAAACGCCGGAACAAGCGCCACAAGGACAAGCAATTGGGTTCACGGCCGCGCGGACAGCGGGGGCGGGCCTGATCATGGGCGGCAATGATGAGGGCCCAATCGCACGCTGGTCGCGGCGCAAGACCGAGGCCCGGGTTGCCGATACGGTTGATGGTGATGCTCCCGAACCCTCATCCCTTAACCTCGCTTCGCTGGATAACAGCCTGCCGGCCATCGTTGAAGCTGATGATGGGCCGGCGGACGAAACGGAACTCCCGCCGCTGACGCCCATCGAAGAACTGGATGCGGATTCCGACTATACGCAGTTTCTTGCGAAAGGCGTTCCCGAGGCCCTGACCCGCGCGGCCTTGCGGAAACTCTGGCTCAGCGATCCGGTTTTCGCCAATCTTGACGGACTGAATGACTACGATGAAAATTTCAATCTGATCGACAAGCTGATCACCGCCGCCGACACCAACTACAAAGTTGGCCGCGGAATGATGAGTCAGGAAGAAATCGATGCCGAGGCCGAGGAGCAAGCCGCCGCCGACGGTCAGGGCGCCGACGCCGACGACGCGCACAGCAACCAAGATGAAGACCAATTAGACGAGGAAGATGTTGCCGAGTGGGACGGCGATGATGGCCAAAATAGTTGAATTTGTCTGTTCCCAATAAGGCAAATGAGCGCTACAATTCTCGTCAACATTGGTATGAAAACGAATAAACAAGAGCGGCGGCCGACGCGTTCACGTATTGGTTAGCTGGCGCCAGTTTTGGGGAGGCCCGGCCCATGTCCGCCATTGGCGATCAATGGGATGGTTCGGCGGAACTAGAAGCGCAGCGCGCAGCGCTGTATGCTCTGTTGGCGCGCCTGTTGGCGGCCCCGCCGGATAGCGAATTCCTCGAAAATCTGCAAAATTTGGAAGGCGACGAGACGCCCCTTGGCACGGCTCTGTCGGAATTGGCGACTGCCGCCAGAATAGGGCCGGACGAGCTTTCCGATGAGTTCACGAAGCTGTTTTACGGCATGGGCCAGGGCGGCGAAATATTGCCCTACGCATCCTACTATTTGACCGGCAGCTTGCATGACCGGCCACTTGCCGAATTGCGCCGTGACATGGACCGCTTGGGAATAGCTCGCGGTAATGTGAATAACGAGCCCGAGGACCATGCCGCCGCCTTGATGGAAATGATGCATGGCTTGATCCTCGGCCGGTTCGGCATCGGCGCCGCCGACCTCTCGCAGCAAACGGATTTCTTCAACGCCCATGTGGCGACATGGGCAGGTGATTTTTTTGTCGATTTGGAGGCGGCCCCCGCGGCCGTCTTCTTCGTCGCGGTCGCGAAATTGGGCCGCTTGTTTTTGGAAGTCGAAGGCGACGCCTTCCAGATGGCGGCATGATGCCGCGGTTAAGTTGGCGGCATGATGCCGCAGCGGTTACGGTGGCGATAGGCCCGTGACCGTCATCAAGAGCGTGAGGAGCGCATGATGAAAGACGACAAGGTGCAACAGGATTTGGGGGTGGTGAAACGCCGCGATTTCCTGAAATCGGCCGGGTTGGCGATTGGCGCCGCCGGTGCCGCCGCGGTGATGGCGAAACCGACGGAAGCGCAAGCGCACCACCTTAATACGACCGGGCGCGGCTATCAGGAAACCGAGCACGTGCGCACGTATTACGAACTGGCGAAGTTTTAGAACTTTAATACCGGCTCAGTTCAGTTTCTTGAGTACATGGAAGACGGGTTAGGCGCATATCCGGCTTAGCCAAAATTTAAATTCGGGAGAATTAGATGCTTACCAAAAAAGCTAACGGGGTTGCGAAAGGCCCCCGTTTGAAACAGGCATTGGCCTCCGTTGTGGGCACCACGGTGAACCGCCGCGCGTTTCTGAAGAATTCAGGATTGGCGGCTGGCGGTGTGGCATTGGCAACGGCCGCGCCTCTAGGCACGGTGAAAAAGGCCAAGGCGCAGGCGGCCAGCGGTACGATCAAAAAGGTCAAATCCGTTTGCACCCATTGCGCGGTCGGCTGCACGGTCATTGCCGAAGTCGACAACGGCGTCTGGGTCGGTCAGGAGCCTGGCTTCGAAAGCCCCATCAACCTCGGCGCCCATTGCGCCAAGGGCGCGGCGGTACGCGAGCATGCGCATAACGAGCGCCGGCTGAAATACCCCATGAAGCTTGAGGGTGGTAAGTGGAAAAAGGTCTCCTGGGATCAGGCGGTCAACGAAATCGGCGACAAGATGCTGGAAATCCGCAAGGCATCGGGTCCGGATTCGGTTTATTGGCTCGGCTCCGCCAAGTTCAATAACGAACAATCCTATCTGTTCCGGAAATTTTACGCCTTCTGGGGGTCCAACAACGGCGACCATCAGGCGCGTATTTGTCATTCAACCACGGTCGCGGGTGTTGCCAACACCTGGGGCTATGGCGCCATGACGAATTCCTTCAACGATATGCACAATTCCCGGTCCATGTTCCTGATCGGCTCCAATCCGGCGGAAGCCCATCCCGTGGCCGTGCAGCATATCCTCAAGGCGAAAGAGCAAAACAACGCCGCCCTGATCGTTTGCGATCCGCGCTTTACCCGGACCGCGGCCCATGCCGATGAATACGTCCGCATGCGCCCCGGCACCGACGTGGCGCTGATCTGGGGCATTCTGTGGCATGTGTTCGAGAATGGCTGGGAGGACAAGGAGTACATCCGCCAGCGGGTCTGGGGCCTGGAGCAGATCAAGGCCGAAGTGGCCAAATGGGATCCAGCGGAATGCGAACGGGTTACCGGCGTACCGGGCTCGCAGCTCCGGCGCGTCGCGCGCACGCTGGCCAACAACCGTCCGGGCACCATTGTCTGGTGCATGGGCGGCACCCAGCATACCAACGGCAATAACAACACCCGGGCCTATTGCATCATGCAATTGGCCTTGGGCAATGTTGGTGTCGCCGGTGGCGGCGCGAATATCTTCCGCGGCCATGACAATGTGCAGGGCGCGACGGATTTCTGCATCCTCTCGCATTCTCTGCCGGGCTACTATGGCCTGAAGACCGGTTCGTGGAAGCATTGGTGCCGTGTCTGGGGCGTCGATTATGAGTATGTGAAGGGCCGTTTCGCTTCCAAGAAGCTGATGGAATCGAAAGGTATCCCGGTATCCCGCTGGATTGACGGCGTCCTGGAAGACAAGGACAAAATCGACCAGCCCGACAATCTGCGGGCGATGGTGCTGTGGGGTCACGCGGTGAACTCGCAAACCCGGCTGCCGGAAATGAAAAAGGCCATGGAAAAACTCGACCTGATGGTCGTGATCGATCCGGTGCCCACCTTCGCTTCCGTGATCCCCGATCGCCAGGACGGTATTTATGTCCTGCCGGCGGCGACCCAGTTTGAGACCTATGGCTCGGTTACGGCATCGAACCGGTCCCTGCAGTGGCGGGACAAGGTCTTTGAGCCTCTGTTTGAATCAAAGCCGGACCACGAGATCATGTATCTCCTGGCTAAAAAGCTCGGCTTCGAGAAGGAGATGTTCAAACAGATCAAGGTCACCAACAACGAGCCGCTGATCGAGGACATCACCCGCGAGTTCAACGGCGGTATGTGGACCATTGGTTACACCGGTCAGTCGCCGGAACGCATGCGCAAGCAGATGGCCAATCAGTGGACCTTCGACAAGACCTCTCTGCTGGCGAATGGCGGACCTTGCGATGGTGAATATTACGGCCTGCCCTGGCCTTGCTGGGGCACGGCGGATATGAAGCATCCCGGTACACCGATCCTCTATGATCCCTCCAAGCCGGTGGCCGAGGGCGGTCTGACCTTCAGGGCCCGTTTCGGCGTTGAGCGGAACGGCGACAACCTCCTTGCCGAGGGCTCTTACTCGGTCGGCTCCGAGATCAAGGATGGCTATCCGGAATTCTCCATGGCCATGCTCAAGAAACTCGGGTGGGATGGTGATCTGACCGCTGATGAGCGCAAGGCGATCGAGGCTGTCGCGGGCGACAAGACCAACTGGAAGACCGACCTCTCGGGCGGCATCCAGCGGGTTGCGATCAAGCATGGCTGTGCCCCGTTCGGCAACGCCAAGGCGCGCACGGTGGTCTGGACCTTCCCGGATCCGGTGCCCTTGCACCGGGAGCCGCTGTATACGCCGCGGCGTGACCTGCTGCCCAAGTACGAGACCTACAAGGACAAGCAGGCCTATCGCCTGCCGACCATGTATGCCTCGATCCAGAAGCAGGACTTCTCCAAGGACTTCCCGACCATTCTGACCTCGGGGCGCTTGGTTGAATACGAGGGCGGCGGCGATGAATCGCGGGCCAACAAGTGGCTGGCCGAGTTGCAGCAGGAGATGTTCGCCGAAATCAACCCCCGCGATGCCAACGACCTGGGCATCAAGGAAGGCGGCGATGTCTGGATCCACAGTCCGGAAGGCGGCAAGGTTTTGGTCAAGGTCATGGTAACCGAACGGGTGGCATCTGGCGTTGCCTTCATGCCGTTCCATTTCGGCGGCCATTGGCAAGGCAAGGATCTTCGCAGCAAGTATCCACCGGGAGCCGATCCATATGTCCTTGGCGAAGCCATGAACATGTGCGGCACCTATGGCTATGACTCGGTAACGCAGATGCAGGAATCGAAAGTCACCCTGTGTCGCATTGAAGCGGCTTAAGGGGGAGGAATAGACAATGGCTAGAATGAAATTTCTCTGCGACTCCGAACGCTGCATCGAATGCAACGCCTGTGTCACCGCCTGCAAGAACGAGCATGAGGTTCCCTGGGGTGTCAATCGACGCCGCGTGGTGACCATCAACGACGGCAAGCCGGGCGAACGCTCGGTCTCCGTTGCTTGCATGCATTGTTCCGATGCACCGTGCATCGCCGTATGTCCGGTCGATTGCATCTATCAAACCGAGGAAGGCGTGGTTCTGCATTCCAAGGATTTGTGCATTGGCTGCGGTTATTGCTTCTTCGCCTGCCCGTTTGGCGCGCCGCAATATCCTCAGGCCGGCAACTATGGCAGCCGGGGCAAGATGGACAAATGCACCTTCTGTGCTGGTGGACCGGAGGAGGATATGTCCTCCGCCGAATTCCAAAAGTACGGTCGCAACCGGTTGGCGGAAGGCAAACTGCCAATCTGTGCCGAGATGTGCGCGACCAAGGCATTGCTTGCCGGCGACGGCGACATCGTCTCGAACATCTACCGCGAGCGCATCGTCTCCCGCGGCTTTGGTTCCGGCGCATGGGGCTGGGGCACGGCCTACAAGCTGAAGTCAGGTTCGTAGGCAATAGATCGATATGGGCGGGCCGTGTTCATTCACGGCCCGCCGTATTGCCGCACTTCGGGCAATACGGCTCGGGCAATGCCGCTCGGGCAATATTTCGATCAGCGAGCGGCCTCGACCGGCCAAAAAACGCCATGAATTGGCATAGCCAACCGTGAATTGGCATAGCCAGACTGTTGTTATGATACCGTCATGTTGACAGTCGCATGTAAGTGGCTCGTCGGACTGACACCACTCGAATTGACACCGTGCGAATTGACACCGCGCGAATTTACGTTGTATCGGCGCACCGGGGGCAATGGAATGTTTTATCTGTTCGGCCAGGCCAGAACGATCACGCTGCTTTTGGCGATATTTGTTTTATTCGCCAGCAGCCTCGCACAGGCACAGCAAAAACCCTCCTCGGTCCGGCCGCCGGGCGACGCCGCCCAGACCGCGCCGGGGGGAAGCGTACCGGGCCGTGCCCTCGGCAATGTCAGCGATTCGGAAACCTGGCGAAAAATCCGCCATGGCGGCGCCGGCAGAGCCTCGAACACCGATCCCAATGCCGGCGTCCTGGTGCAGTCCCAGGGCGAGGATTTCCGGAACTTCAGAAACAACACCTTGGTTCAAACCGGCGCCTGGTCCTTGCTGGGCGTCGTTTTGTTCCTGGCGATGTTTTTCCTGGCCCGCGGCCGCATTCGCATCGATGCCGGCCTTTCCGGCCGCACCGTCTTGCGCTTTAACACCCTGGAACGCTTTGCCCATTGGTTGACGGCGGGCTCCTTTGTCGTGCTGGGCCTGACAGGCCTTAATATGCTGTACGGCAAGACCGTGCTTTTACCCGTCATCGGCTCTTCGTCATTTGCCGCGTTAACGTTGGCGGGAAAGTATTCGCACAATTACCTGGGCTTTGCCTTCACCATCGGCGTCGTGCTGATGGTCATTCTTTGGCTGCGCGAAAATATTCCCAGCGGCCATGATATCCGCTGGCTTGCTCAGGGCGGCGGCATGTTCACCAAGGGTGTGCATCCGCCGGCAAGGAAATTCAACGCCGGCCAGAAAATTATTTTCTGGGTCGTGGTGATAACCGGCCTGTCGCTGATAGCGACGGGCTTTAGCCTGCTCTTCCCTTTTCAGTTCGCGCTGTTCGAAAGCACCTTCATTTTCATGAACATTTTCGGATTTGATTTGCCGAGCGAACTAACGCCCCTGCAGGAAACCCAGCTTGCCTTGCTGTGGCATTCCATTGTCGCCCTGGTCGCCATCGTCATCATCATCGCCCATATCTATATCGGCACCCTGGGTATGGAAGGCGCCATCGATGCGGTCACCTCCGGCGAGGTCGACGAGAATTGGGCCAAGGAACACCACAGCCTTTGGCTGGCGGAACTGCGGGCCTCGAAAGACGACGGTTCCGCCGCCGATTAGCGCATGTCGCGTTCAATTGAACGCGAGGCCATGCGCTAAAACCTTTAAGATCGAGCAACTTATCCGCATTCAGTTGAATGCGGGTTGCTCTAGAGAATACTATTTTACAGACGGGTGCTTGAACTGGTGGTGTTTCCAGGCGCGCTTCCCTCGATCAGGCTAAGACCGCCCGCGGCAAGAAGCGCGATGATGATCGCGGCGGCAAAGCCCAGCCACATGGCACGCATGTTGCAACTCCCTAGAAATTTCCAATAGAGCAAATTCAACTGGATATTATCGCTGTTATTCGGCGGGCGCAATCCGTTCCAGATAGTCGACCAGGTGGCCCAGGTCAGCCTCGTTTCCGACCTTCTGCACGGGCATTTTGGTGCCCGGCAAATAGCGGTCGGGGCCCTGTCTGAATAATTCGGCAATGGTCTCGCGAGACCAGAACAACCGCGCCTCCCGCAAGGCCCTGGAATAGCGGTAGCCGGCAAGCCCCCCGGCCCTGCGTCCGAACAGGCCGGCGAAATGCGGGCCCGCCCGTTGCCGCTCCGCCTTTGTCAAGGCGTGGCAATTGGCGCATTTGCGGAACAGTCTGGCGCCGGGATGATCGCTTTCAAGCCAAGGCGCCGGGCGTTTCACGGCATCATCTTCGTTGGAAACGCTGATCCGGTCGCCGGATTCGAGATGCCAGACCCGAACCCGTTCACCAACCCCCGCCGTAAGCGCAAAGCGGCCATCGGGCGAAAAGGCTACCGCCCAGACCGGCCCGTCCTCCACCTTCAGCCGCCTCTTCACACGGCCGCCGACCGTATCCAGGTGCACCAGATTGCCATCAAAATAGCCGATCAACATCTCCGACCCATCGGACGACAACACCGCCGAAACCGGTTTGACCTGAGGTTCGGGGAGGTAGCTGGAAATACCTTCAAGGGTCCGCAAATTCCAAACCCGGGCCGCGTTGTCGAGACCGATGGTCACCAGGCGGCGGCCGTCGCCAGATGCCGCCAGTTGCGTCAAACCGATATCATGGGCCCGGATGCGTCCGATGGTCACGCCGTCGTCATAGCGGAGCAAGCGGACAACGCCGTCGCGTCCGCCCGCGACGAGGGTTCGAGAGCCGTTGCCCAACGCAGCGGACACCATGGGCACGCCGGTTTCATAGACCTTCACCCGTGTGCCCCGGTGCAGGTCCCAGACGATCAACCGGCCATCCCAGCCGCCGGTCAAAATCATGCCACTGTCCGCCGTCTCCACGACCGACATGGCCCGGCCACGATGACCATTCATGACAACCAGTGGTTCCGCTTTCAACCGGTCCCAGATAATGACCTTGCCGTCCGCCCCAACCGTCACCAAACGGTCCTTATGGCGCGAGAAGATGGCGCCGTTCACCGGGCCGTCATGACCATCAAGAACTTGCAGCTCCCGCTGTTCATCAAACCGCCAAAGCCGGGCGGAATAGTCAAAACTGGCCGTCAGGGCATATTGACCATCGGGGGACACCGCGATGGAGCGGATCATGCCGCCGTGGCCGACCATGTCGGCAATTGCGGCGATAGGCATAACGAACGGGGCCGCACACATGGCGGCGCCCGCAAGGGCCTTTGTAGCCATTGTGGCCATGCTGGCGATGCCACGCTTCGTCAGCGATGACCTGCTCTCCGGCAATCCCATCTCTTCATCATAGGGGTTCGGAAAAAGAATGTCGTCGATGGTTTGTGCTCCGAAAGTGCTCTGGTCCGCCGGCTTATCCGCTATACTCCGGCGGAAATTTGGGGGCGAGGGGTCGATGTCGGATTTTTGGCGCAATAGCGGGTTTCAACTTCTTACACGGGGCACGGATGGTTTTCTGAACCTGAGTGATGAGTTCTTGCGGGCCTATCTGTTTCGCCCGGAACTGGCGCCGGTGGAGGAGTCTTGCGAAAACGAGCTGGCCCTGCACGAGGCTCTTGTCGAGGCGCCCTTGCGGGATGTGAGCGCCGGTGAACTGGCCGCGGTCGAGGATGAAGACGCCCGGGACAACATCCAGCTGTTTCTAAATTTCCGGGCGCGGCTGCAACGGGCCGGGAATATCGAGCAAAGCTACCTTGGCCTTTTCCGCGCCGGCGGGGCGATTGATTTTCCGCCGCTTTTCCTCGACCACCTCACCCATGTGATTTTGCGTAATATCCTCGGGGATGTTGACGACAGCTTCGAGTTGCGCGCGGGCGAGCTGTTTTTCCGGGAACAGGATGTACGGAATACCGACGGCATGATTTTGCTGGTCGACAACGAAGCCGCGGAAATTAGGCGTCAGCAACGGCAGGGCAGTCCCATTAGTCTTCTGGATATGCTGCGGACCGGCTCCATTCTGGGCGCAAATGACCAGGAGGTTCTGGCCGACGGCAATGCGGAGAAATATTTCGAGCGGTCCGAAGCCTTCGATTTCGCCCTGGATCTTACCTACGGCCGCCGTGGGGGAAAGGCGCTGTGCCGCGTGATGGAACGCTGGATCGCGCATTTCCTCGGCGTTTCCGTCAAAATCGAGCCGCAGGCGCAAATAGACGACGAACGCTGGTCATGGCATATCGGCCTGGATGTTGAGGCATCCGCGCTGTTGAACGACCTTTATCAGCAAAACGACGTTGACGATGAACGTCTGGGCCGGTTGCTGAGCCTGTTTCGTCTGACTTTCGAGAACGAGGGCGATATGCGTCCGGACATCGCCGGGCGGCCGGTCTACTTAGGTCTTTGTATCGGCGCCAACGGCCGGCTGCGCATCAAGCCGCAAAACCTGCTGGTCAACCTACCCGTGGCGGCCACCACCTGAAACCGATGCAGCTTAACAATCTAGGAACGCAAACATGATCGACCTGTTTCCTTTTTCCGGATTTCCGGTCGCCGTACTGGGTCTTGGCGAGGAAGGGATCGCCAGCGCCCGCTCACTCAGCTTGAGCGAGGCGGAGGTCTGGGCTTGGGACGACGATCCGGCCCGGCGCGAGGCCGCGGAAGCGGCGGACATACCCGTGCGCGATCTGACCGGCGTTGATTGGCGTGAGCTGGTCAGCCTGGTTATCGAACATCACATCCCCCACGGCACCGACAATCCGCATCCAATTGTCGCCGCCGCCCGGGCGGGGGGCTGCGAGGTCATTGCCGATAGTGAACTGCTGGCCCGGGCCCAGCGCGATGCCGCCTACGTCGCCGTGGTTTCCAGGGCGCAGGCGGAAGAGACATTGAATATCTTCGAACATGTGCTGCCGATCACCGGGTTGGAGGCGGAGGTGGGCGGCGATGGCGGCCGGCCCCTGCTCGATCTGCATGGCATGGACCTTGGCGGTGTCTATGTCATGGACATGCCGCCGGCGCGCGCCGATCTGACCGTCTCGATTACCTATGACGCCGCCGTTTTTCTGGATATTGGGACGGGCGCCTGGCCGCCGTGCCAGGACCGTGATGATACCCTGGCGGCGAGCCGTTGGGTCTTTCACCGCCAGACCGGCCCCAAGGGCGCCGTCGTCTCCGTCGACAGCGCCGCCGGCCGTCAGGTTCTGAAGGAGTTGTCCCTCAAGAAGGAGCAAATAATCATTCCCGTATCCGGGCAGTCGCGGACACCCGGCGGCATCTACGTTGTCGACGGCGTGCTGTACGATGATATGGACGGCGATGCCATGGCGATCACTGATCTGCCATTCTCACGGTCCGACTCAGATCAAAGCGACGCCCTGCTGGCGGCAAGTGTCTATGCCACGGCCATCATCCTCAACGTTTCGCCCCCCGCCGCCATGGCCAGTCTGCGCAGCTATTTTTCTGACTAGGCGATTATTCGCGGGGCGGCTCCGCCAAGCGGGGATCCTTCAGCGTCATGGCGAAGCGGACGATGTCATCCACCTGTTGATGGGTCAGGCGTACCGGCGGCGCATTCAGGGGCAGCTTCGTGGGTGGCTGTTGATCGGGCAGGAAAATGAAGGATGGATGCGGCCGGCGGGCAAAGAAACTCTGAAACCGATCCTTTCCGTCGCGCAGACTGGCCAGCAACTGAAATGACGGCGTGCTGCCAATACCGCCAAATTTGTTGAAGTCGCCGATGACATGGCAAACAGCGCAATGTTTTTGCGCCAAGGCCCGGCCTTTGTCGATGTCACCGACCGAGGCCATGGACAAGGGCCATGCCAGCCAGACCATTACCGCCAACCACGCTAACCTGACGTGCCGCACGGGCCACGCCGGGCAGTGCCCATTACCCTTTGCCGGGGTCATCATTGACAAGCTCCCATGGCCGAACCGCCCCGCCGTCCGCCGCGGACTGGATAACGTGGAACCGTTCGACAATCCCGTCATCACCATGATTTTGATCCCCATGTTTGCGGTCCACTGCCAGCAGGGTGTTGACCGGATGTTCGCAAAGAGAGGCGGCGAAGGCTGCTTCATCACGCGCGACGGGGCGGGCCGCGGCCAAATCCGGCGCGCCGTAGTGGGTAACAAAGTGGGCTGCCAGGGCTTCGATCACGGATTGATATTGGCTCTCGTCCATGTTGGCCACCGCCACCAAGGTGGACCACCCGAAACTAACGGTCCCCAGAAAACCATTGCGAAAGGCCTGGCGGTGCTTGCCGGTGATGGCGGCGGGGTCGGCGTCGGCAAAGACGAAGGCGCCGGTCACCGCCCACTCGCCGGGTTCGGCGGCGTTCTCAAAAACCCTGGTATCGGTTCCGTCTAGTCGAATGGTCCTTGGAAATCGCATCATTCGAGCCTGGGGTTGCATTTTGTGTCAACCGGTCAATCCTAACCCGGCTTGGTGGCTTACCTCAACTTTATGGAACTCCGAAACTAGAATTTTTGACTAAATACTCGACATATCTATCATGACATGAATATTGAGGACGAGATGTCAAAACGCCGACGAGGATTATTTACACGACGCGGATTTCTGGCTGCATCCGGAATGGCGGCCTTTGCCTCGCACCTGCCACTTACTGCACCCCCACGGGCGCAGTCTCGGCGAACCCACGATTTCAACCTCACGGCGGCGCCAAACCAGGTACGTTTGGTCCCCGAACCCTACGGACGCACCGATGCGTGGTGCTTCAATGGCACGGTACCCGGCCCGGAAATCCGGGTTCGCCAGGGTGATCGTCTGCGGATCACCGCGAAAAACGGGCTTGCGGAGGAAACCACGGTCCACTGGCACGGCTTGCGGGTGCCCAATGACATGGACGGCGTGCCCCACCTGACCCAACGCCCCATTGGGCCGGGCGAGACCTTCACGTACGAGTTCGACGCGATTGATGCCGGCACCTTTTGGTATCATCCTCATCAACGCAGTTTCGAACAGGTCGGGCGCGGCCTTTACGGCCCGCTCATCATCGAGGAGCCCAACCCGGTGCGTGTCGACCGTGATCTAACCTGGGTGCTGGATGATTGGCGCCTAACCAAATCGGCGGCGATCAGCGATGATTTTGGCAACATGCGGGACGTGAGCCATAACGGACGGATCGGCAACAGCGTCACCATCAATGGCCGGATGCCGAAGACATTCGCGGTCAGAAAAGGGGAGCGTATCCGCCTGCGCCTGATCAACGCCGCGAACGCCCGCATTTTCGCCCTGGACTTCAGCTCCCACGAACCTCGGATCATTGCATTGGACGGACAACCGACGACCCCTCGATCGCCCAAAGGCGGCCTCGTCGTCTTAGGCCCAGCCATGCGGGCCGATGTCATTCTGGATTTTGCCGGCGCGCCCAGTAGCAAGACCCCGGTCATTGACCGCTTTTACAAGGGCAGGGAATACCGACTGGTCGATCTTGCCTACGCCGCCGCCCCCCTCAGGGACCGAACGCCGGACTGGCCCATTGAACTGCCCGCCAACCCGTTGCCGGAGCCCGATCTCGCCAACGCCATGTCCCACGACGTGATCTTCAACGGCGGCATGATGGGTGGCGGCGTCATGCGGGACATGGGCGGCAGCATGAATAGTGAAAATGGCGCCAGCCTGCGCGAGATGATGCATGCGGGGAAAATATGGTTCATCAACGGCGTCGCCGCCACCGGCCATATCATGGAGCCCATGCTGACCCTGGCGCGCGACCGCACCCACCGCATCACCATGACCAACGCCACCGCCTGGCATCATCCGATCCACCTGCATGGCCATTCCTTTCGCGTCATCTCCCGCAATGGTCAGGCAACCAAACATCGCGAATGGCAGGACACGGTTCTGATGGCGCCCCGTGAAAAGGTCGAGATTGCCCTGGTGGCCGACAATCCAGGCGATTGGATGTTCCATTGCCACATCCTCGAACATCAGGCGGCGGGGATGATGGGCGTTATTCGCGTCGAGACATAGGGCAAACACATGCGGTTTTTTCTGCTTCTTCTCGTATTCACCGCCGCCCTGACCATGCGTTCGTTAGCCGCCGATCCACCGCAACGGAAAACGCCCGTACCGCTCCCCGAAATCACCTTCACCGACGGCCAGGGCAAGCCTTACACATTGCGGGCCTGGCGCGGAAAATTCGTGCTGCTCAATCTTTGGGCCACGTGGTGCGGGCCCTGCCGGGCGGAAATGCCGGCACTCGACCGTTTGCAAACCCAACTTGGCGGCGAGGGGTTTGAAGTTCTGGCGCTGTCCATCGATCGCGCCGGAATAGATGCCGTGCGCGGCTTCTACGAGGAATTCGGGATCGAGCATCTACGGCTGTTCAACGATCAAAGCGGGGGGGCCGCGCGGAAACTCAGGATTTTCGGTCTTCCCGGCACAATTCTTGTCGATCCCCAAGGCCGGGAAATCGGCAGACTTATCGGCGCCGTGGAATGGGACGCGGCCGAGATCATTGCCTTCCTAAGACAAATCCTGAAGGAAAACCAAGAGCGGAATGGCGATGACCAGCTACAAAAAACAAGTGGCTGAGCGGGCTTCAATCAGCAAGTGTTTTTGCCAGCGCCCGGGCGCGGGCCGCCTGGGTCTCGGCGAGTTGGCTGCACAGGCCGGTATATTGCGTCGCATCGAGCATGCTTTCCATCTGGCTTTGCGACAGGTGCCGGCTGAAACGGTTATCCGCGGCGAGTAGATCGGCGAAACTAACATCGCCCTTGGCTGCCGCCTGCGCCGCGTCATAGACAATATCGTGGGCCTCCTGGCGGCCCACATGCTCACCCAGCGCCAGCATGATCGGTTCGGCCATGATCAAGCCTTCGGTCAGATCCAGATTGGCGCGCATGCGTTCGGGCTTCAGGACCAGACCTTCGGCCAGGATCCGGACCCTCTCGAGGGTGTCGCCTAAAAGCCCGCAGACTTGGTTTTGCGCATGCCGCATCATCAGAGAGGTTTGCCGGTTCGCTTCATGTTCCGTCATCACGGCTTCCAGCGCCAGGGGCACCATTGCTCGGATTTGCGCCGCATAGGCCATGACGTCTTGGGAGAGGTGCGGGTTGCGCTTTTGCGGCATGGTGGAGCTGCCCACGGTACCGGGGGAAATCGGTTCCTCAACTTCGCCAAATTCCTGCTTCATGCCGGTGTAGATTTCGTTGGCGAATTTGCCGCAACTGGCCGCCAGCAAGGCCAGCAGCATGATATGCTCTGCCAGGTGATCCATGATGCTTCGGGCCGGGACCGCCATGGGCGGCATGTCCAGATGGGCCGCCATCCGCGCCTGCACCTCCAGGCCCTGGTCGCCGAACGAGGCGACGGTGCCCGCGGCGCCACCCAGCAATGCCTGAAAGACCCTGGCTTCGCATTCCGTCAGGCGCTCCACATGGCGGGCGAATTCGTCAATCCAGATCGCCACCTTCAGCCCGTAAGTCGCGGGCACGGCGTGCTGGCCATGGGTGCGGCCCGGCAGCGCCATGTCCTTGGAGCGTAGGGCGAGATCCGCCAGAGCATTGAGAATGGCGCCGATCTGGCCCAGAAATATCCGATGCGCCTTGCGAAGCTGCAACAAATCCCCGGTCTGGGTGATGTTCTGGGTTGTGGCGCCCCAATGCACGTAGTTGCCCGCATCACCCTCGCACAGACGCGACAATTCCCACACCAGCGGCACCAGAGTGTGCCCGGTGCGCTGAAACCCCTCCGTAATGCGCTCCCGGTCGAACAGCGAGATATCGCATTTGGCGACAATTTCGTCCGCCGCCGCCGCCGGTATCATGCCCAGCTCGGCCTCCGCCTTGGCCAACGCCGCCTCCACATCCAGCCAGGCCTGCCAGCGGGCATCCTGTTCGAACAACGCAGCGATGCCGGGGTCCGGCACGCGCAGCGATGTGGGATTGCTCTGTTCCATGATCTTAGAACCTCGAACGCCGTTCTTCGATATTCGCATGCACGTCGATCAGCACGGTTTTGCCTGCGGCATTCAGACGCCTGGCTTCCCGCAGGGCCGGCGCTATTTCGCCCGCCTTTGTCACGGTAATGCCCACGGCGCCCATGCCTTCGGCAATCTTGGCGTAGTCGCCCTGCATGGTGGACACGCCATACCGCTCGCGCGCCTCGGCGCCGATGGTGCCTTGCGAAGGGCCGGAATAGGTCGCCATGGCGCTGTTGTTCAAAAGCACCGTGGTAATGGCTGCTTCCGAGCGGGCCGATGTCTCGATGTCGGTTCCGGACATGCCGAAGGCGCCATCCCCCATCAAATTCAGACAGAATTTGTCCGGCTCCGCCATCTTCGCGCCGATCATCAGGGGTATGCCAAAACCAAGATGAGTTGTCTTGCCCCAACCGATATAGCTGTGCGGCGTGGTCGCATTGAAGAAGGGAACGATCGAATCCCGCGGCGCGCCAGCGTCATGGGTGACGATGCTGTTTTCCAGATCAAGGTTCTGATTGATCTCGTGGATCACCCGGTAATAGTTCAACGGCTCCTCGTCGGAGGTCAGCAGCGGCGTCCATTGTTCTAGCCACTCGCCCTTGATGGCCGCAACCTCGGCCTCCCTGTTCGCTCTATCGCCAAAGCCCTTGTCTCCCGTCCGCGCCTTGATCTCCTTGATCAGAGCCTGGATGGTCAGTTGGGTATCGCCGGTCAGGGCGATGTCCGCCGCCTCGTCCTTGTTGATATCGTCCGGGTTGATGGTGTTGTGGATAATTTTTTTTCCGGGACGGATTGGCTGGCCGTAGGGCGAACGGGTCAGGCTAGACCCCAGCGCCAACAGCACATCGCTATCCGACAGCCAACGATGGGCCGGCAGGGTTGTCGCCCCGCTGCCCGCGCCCAGGGCGAGAGGGTGGCGTTCGTCAAAGGCGGATTTTCCCGGCATGGTGGTGAACACCGGCATCGCGGTAAGTTCCGCCAGCTCCCGCAAGGCCTCCGTCGCGCCCGAAAACAAGACCCCCGCACCGGCCCAGATCATCGGCTTCTTGGCCTCCATCAAGGCCTGAACCGCGGCGCCGATATCGCTGCTTTCAGGCGCCTGGCGCGCCAACTTGGGCGATTGGTAGGTAAGCGCGGCCTCGGGAATTTCCTGGGCACAGACATCACCAGTCAGTTCCACCACCACCGGCCCCGGCGTGCCGTTGCGCAGGGCGTGAAAGGCGCGGCGCATGACGTCACCAACCTGGTCGGGCGTATAGATTGCCTCGATCTGCTTGGCCCAGCCCTGCATTCTCTGCGTGGCGGAGAAATTCGGCCGGACGGATAGCTGATTAAGGTCGTTGCCGCCCAGCATGACCAGGACCGGGATATTGTCCGCAAAGGCCTGGGACAACCCGCCCATGATGTTTTCGGCGCCTGCTTGGGCCTGAACGGCGACCACGCCGAAGCGCTTCCGGTCGCTGATGCGGCTATAGCCGTCCGCCGCCATCATCGCGCCACGTTCATGGCGAAAGGCGATGGGGCGAATGCCGATCTTGGCGGCGGCGGAAATCAGCGGGTTGGAGGGGAAACAGGACATCCATTCCACCCCTTCCTGCTTCAAGATCTGGGCGATGTAATCAATTCCGTTCATAACCTACTCCCGTAAACCAGCCCGATCTTGGGGGCCACAATTTTCCTGTTGCCCATGATACGTCTCCCACTAGCAACCGGGCAACGGCATGCATGGATTTATCTGCCGATCGCCGTTAATCTTCTCAACTGGTGAATGGATTTCGAGGGGGAGAACATGCTTGAAACCACAGTTGCGGGCAGCTTGCCGAAACCGTCCTGGTTGGCGGAGCCTGAAAAGCTCTGGCCGTCCTGGCGCCTGGAGGGCGACGCGCTGGTCGAGGGCCAGCAGGACGCGGCACTAGCCTGGATCAAGTGCCAGGAAGATGCGGGCATAGATATCGTCAGCGACGGCGAGCAGTTTCGAAAGCATTTCGTCCACGGTTTTCTGGAAACCATCGAAGGTATTGATTGGCAGCGCATGACCACCATGGGCATCCGCAACGACCGTTATGATGCCGAGGTGCCAACCGTGATCGCCCCGCTGCGCCGGCCCGCCTCGGTGCATGGCCCGGGCGCCAAGTTCTGCCGCGACAACACCAGTCATAAACTCAAGTTCACCCTGCCCGGCCCCATGACCATTTGCGATACCATCGCCGACGGCCACTACGGCAGCCGGCCGGACATGGCCATGGCCTTTGCCGAGTTGTTGAACCAGGAAGCCCGCGAACTCGAAGCCCTTGGCGTCGATGTCATCCAGTTTGACGAACCGGCCTTCAATGCCTTCATGGACGATGTGGTGGAATGGGGTGTCGATGCCCTGCACCGGGCGACGGAAGGGCTAAAATGCAAGACGGCGGTGCATATTTGTTATGGCTACGGGATCAAGCAGAACATCGATTGGAAAGCCACCCTGGGCGAGGAATGGCGCCAGTACGAGGACTTTTTTCCGGCCCTCAACGACAGCCGCATCGATCAGGTGTCATTGGAATGCGCCAATTCGAAAGTGCCCCTGTCCGTCCTCGGTCTGTTGAAGGACAAGGAGATTTTGGTCGGCGCCATCGATGTGGCCACCAATGAAATTGAAAGCCCGGAACAAGTCGCCGATACCCTGCGCGCGGCGATGGAATTCGTCGACCCGGAACGGATCGTGGCCTGCACCAATTGCGGCCTGGCGCCCTTGCCCCGCGCCGTCGCCGAAGCCAAAATTGCGGTGCTGGGCCAGGGCGCGGCACTGTTGCGGCAGGAATTAGGGTGAACGCTTTGGAGAGTATGACGGTATGAAATTCAGTCTTGGACAGTCCGCGCCACGGGTTGAGGATCAACGCTTTCTCAAGGGCGGTGGGCGCTACACCGATGATATAAATCTGTCGGGTCAGGCCTACGCCTACATGCTGCGCTCGCCCCATGCCCATGCCCGGATCCGTTCCATCGACGTGGCGGCGGCGCGCGCGGCGCCGGGGGTCCTAGCGGTCTATACAGGCGCCGATGTCGCCGCTGACGGGCTTGGCGACATGCCGTGCCTGGCGGCCAAGATCGCGCCGCTGAAACGGCCCGATGGCAGCCCCATATTCGTGCCGCCACGCCCCGCCCTGGTCCGTGACAAAGTTGCCTTTGTCGGCGATTACGTGGCCTTTGTCGTGGCCGAAAGCCATGCCCTGGCCCGGGATGCGGCCGAACGTATCATGGTCGACTACGAACCCCTGCCCCTCAACGTCCTGACCGCCAAGGCGGTGGGCGAGGACGCGCCGGCGGTTTGGGAGGACTGTCCCGACAACATCTGCTTTCGCATGGAATTGGGTGACAAGAGGGCGGTCGAGGAGGCTTTCCAGGCCGCCAAACATGTGACCCGCCTTGAACTTCCCATGCCGCGGGTCGCGATCAACCCCATGGAACCGCGCGCCGCCCTTGGCGCTCATGACCCGTTCGAGGACCGCTACACCCTCTATTCCGGCAATCAATTCCCCCACGACATACGCAACTGGATGTCCGAAGCCGTATTGGGGATCCCGGAAAGCCGGCTGCGGATCGTCAGTCCCGACATGGGCGGCTCCTTTGGCCTGCGGGCCAATATCTTCCCCGAACTGCCCCTGGTGCTCTGGGCGGCAAAGAAATTGACCCGGCCGGTCAAGTGGACCAACGAGCGTTCGGACGGCATTTTGGACGAACAGGCCCGGGATATGATCATGGCGGTTGAGCTGGCGCTTGATGACAGCGGCCGCTTTCTCGGCCTTCGGGTTCGCTGCCAGGCCAATATGGGCGCTTATCTGGCCAATTTCGGACCGCTGCCGGCGTTCGGCAATCTGGGCGGCGTGGCCGGTGTCTATTTGACCCCCGCCATCCATGGGGAAGTTCTGGGCGTCTTCACCAATACCAGCCCGACTGGGCCTTATCGGGGCGCCGGCCGTCCGGAAGCCACCTCGGCCATTGAACAGACCATTGATTTGGCGGCGCGGCAGCTTGGTATCGACCGGGTGGAATTGCGCCGGCGCAACATTATCCCAATCGATGCGATGCCCTTCCAGACCGGGCTGACCTACAACTACGACTGCGGCGAGTTTGAGGCCAACATGGACCAGGCCCTGGCCATGGCCGATGCGGACGGTTTCGAAGGGCGCCGGGCGGCGTCCCGTTCGGATGGCAAGTTGCGGGGCTTCGGCCTGGCGAACGCGGTTGAGCAGGCGGCGGGGATGTTCGACGAGGCCGGCGAAATTCGTTTCGACCGGCAAGGCCACGCCACCATCCTCATGGGCACCCATTCCCACGGCCAGGGCCACGAAACGGTATTCCGGCAACTGCTGTCGGAAAAGCTCGGCCTGGATTTCGATGAAATGCGCTACGTTCAGGGCGACACGGACCTGATCGGCTACGGTCACGGCACCGGCGGCTCCCGCGTTGCCGGCCTTGGCGGCGGGGCCCTGCTGGGCGCGGCCGAGAAAATTATCGACAAGGGCCGCCGAATAGCCGCCCACGCCCTGGAGGCGCCGGAGGTCGATATCGAGTTTACCGAGGGACACTTCACCGTGGCCGGCACGGACAGGTCCCTGAGCCTCCGCGAGGTCGCGGCCATGGCCTTCGAGCCGGCGATGCTGCCGCCGGGGATGGACAGCGGTCTGCAGGGTTTCGCCACCTTCAAGGGGCCGGCGCCGACGTTTCCAAACGCCTGCCATATCTCGGAAGTGGAAATTGACCCCGAAACCGGGGTCGTCAGAATTCTGCGCTACCTTGCCGTCGATGATGTGGGCACCGTCATGAACCCCATGCTGCTGAAGGGCCAGTTGCATGGCGGCATCGTCCAGGGGGCGGGACAAATTCTGGGCGAACAGATTCTTTGGGACGAAAACGGCCAGGTGCTATCCGGCTCCTTCATGGACTACACCATGCCCCGGGCGGACGATGTACCGTTCTTCGAAATCGAAACAAATTCCGTGCCCAGCCCCCGCAACCCCCTTGGCATCAAGGGCGCGGGCGAGGCCGGCACGGTCGGCGCCGTGGCCTGCCTGACCAGCGCCATTCTGGACGCCCTGGCGCCGCTGGGCATCAGCGAACTCGAAATGCCGGCCACGCCGGAGCGGATCTGGCGGGCCATCCGGGACGTCCGAGGGCCGGATACCTAGATTTGTTCCAAAATAGAATGACCCGCCGACCGCGCCAATGGATACCCGGATCAAGTCCGGGCATGACATATTTGGCTGTTTTTAGCCGAAAACACGCTCCCTTCGTCATTGCCGGGCTTGACCCGGCAATCCAGTGCGGTACGGCTCTTTGCAGATCGAAATTAATCTAACCGCCGTTAGCGCCGGCGCCGAAATAGCGGTGATACATGTCGTAACAGTCCGTCGCCAGGGTGCGTTTTTTGTAGAACGACAGGAAATGGGCCCAGAACTCGAACAGAATATCCTTCCGCGCGGCGTGGGCGGTGTTGAGCTGATATTCCTCGATCACCGAGGTGGCATTGCGGAATATATGGGCATCTCCCTGATACTTGCCCGCGCAATGAGCCAGCATGCGGATCAATTCATCGCGGGCGCCCTTTTGGGTTGGATCGTGGCGTCCGGTCCAGGCGCGTACCAGCGCCACGGCGCGTGAGGGGTCCTGATCGGCAATGGCCGCCTCCAATTCGCCCAGCAGGTTTTCCGTCGCGAACGCTTCGGCCCAGCCCCGGCGCCCATCGGGATCGGGCGGGACGACGCCCGGCAGGTCGGGATAGGCGTCGATCTCGCGAATGGTATCGGTGACGAACCAGGCGGAGAGATAGATCGCCTTGACCTGATGCTTGTTCCTGAAATTGCGCAGCCAATAGTTCACCACGTTGGCATAGTCGAAGCTGTGCATGGGTATGGTATAGGCGATGGGCGAGCGCAGACGGCTCACCGAGTGCCGCGCATGGGCGATATTGACCGCATCGGCAATGCTTTGCGGCGCCGTGCCCGCTTTCAGGAAGGCGGTAATGGCGTCGGCGACGGCCATGGGATCGCCGGCGATGATCAGATCGCTGAACTGGTCCTGCTCCGCCACTGAAAGCGGCGCGGTGTTGGTCTCCATCAATTCAAACTGCGCGCCCTTGAAGTGCAGGTTGAGCAGAAAGCAGGCGTGATCGTACAGCGAATGAAAGATCGGCGCGTTGCAGACATCCGGGACACCAAGATAAAAGAACGGCCGCGCCCGGTCCCAACCTACCCAGTCGGCCAGATCGAACATGGCGCGGGCGCGGATGGGTTTATGTCCGATATGGCGCACGCGGCGGAATGAATTGAACTCCTGTTGGTCGATGATCGAGGCGAACAACAACGCATCCTGCAGGCGGTGGCGCTGTTCCGGCTCCGCGGCGAGGCCAAGGAATATCCGGTAGCTGGTCACCTTGTCGCCCTGGGTCAGGGCATGGAACAGGGCCGTGAAGCGGTCATCGTGGGAGCCTTCGACGAGGGGTTCCTGATCCTCGAAATGGCAATGCAATTCGTGGCCGATATCTTCTTCCACGCATTGTTCCTGTTCCCGGGCGTAATGTCCGGGAAAACCGCATTCAAGCTGCGCCCAGACATCGAGCCCTTGCGGCAGATAGTACTTGCCCTGAACCACGCCGATGTTCTTCTCCACATCCGACAGCCAGGGCGAAAGGCGCATGCCGGCGCGAAAGCCAAGCATGGTGTGATCATAATTGACGTTGCGGAATTCGCCGGTCTCCAACAGCTTCTCGTGCGCGGGAACGTGGAGATAGGGCGCGGCGGTATTCATGGCATGCAGCGCCAGGTCCGGGATGGCATGGCCCGCGCGCGCCAGTTGGCAAAAATCTTCCGTTGCTTCGTGGAACTTGCCGTCGAGTATCAGCTCGTCCATCCGGGCCAGGGACGTAGTAGACATGGCTATCTCCTCCGCATTTTTTTATCCGGCTTCCTAAGATCAAGTCTTGTGCGCCAGTACACCAAGTTTCCGATCTTACAGTCCGAATTGCAATGTGTGGGGCGGCATCTTGTCACGGCGCGATCTGTTTCCCATTGCCGCCCGAGGACAGAACGCGGCGGTTGTGTTAAGATTCGGCAGAGGGAGAAATTGATTGGCGGATGAAATTCGGCAATGGCTGGAAGGACTTGGACTTGGCAAATACGGGGATGTGTTTGCCGAGAATGAGATTGATTTGGCTGCCGCCCGGCATCTTTCCGACGATGATCTGAAGGAGCTTGGTCTGCCCATGGGGCCGCGCCGCAAGTTCAGCGCCGCGATTGGCGATCTCGTATCCGATGCTGCAAGGGCGGCGGGCGGCGTTAGCGAAGACGCCTCGCCCCTGAACAACTTGGACAACTTGGGCGAACGGCGTCAGGTGACGGCGCTGTTCGCGGATATTTCCGGCTTCACGCGGCTATCGAGCGGCATGGATGCCGAAGAAACCCATGCCATGCTGAACGGTTTCTTCGCCGTCGCCGATGGCGTGGTGCACCGCTATGGCGGCATGGTCGACAAGCATATCGGCGATGCGGTGATGGCGGTGTTTGGGGCGCCCGTCGCCCATACCGATGATCCCGAACGCGCCCTGCGCGCCGCCCGCGATATCCATGCCGCCGTGGCCGCGCTGTCGCCGCCGCTGAAGGTCCATATCGGCGTCGCCTCCGGCCAGGTCGTGGCCTCTTCCACCGGCAGCGCGGAGCATACCGAGTATACCGTGACCGGCGACAGCGTGAACCTGGCCGCCCGTTTGACGGATCTGGCCAGACCCGACGAAACCTTGGCCTCGGCCTCGGTACAGCGGGCCTTGGGCGGGCGTTTCTTGGGTGCTGATTTGGGCGCCCAGGTGATCGCCGGCCTGCCGGAGCCGGTGACCGTCTATCGGTTGGAGGGCATCGCCCAGGACCGAACCCAGCAACAACCTTTCGTCGGGCGCGGGCGGGAGCTGCAATTGTGCCAGGCGGCAGTGAGCGGCTGTCTCGAGGCTGGCACGGGGAAGACCTTCATCTTTCGTGGCGAGGCGGGCATCGGCAAATCCCGGTTGCTGGAAGAGTTCGAGCGTCTGGCCGCCAAACAGGGGTTTAGCGCTCATACGGGTCTGGTTCTTGATTTTGGCACCGGCAAGGGCCAGGACGCCGTGGGGGCGCTGGTGCGCAGTCTGCTGGCCATTGCGGCCAATAGCGGCAAGACATCACGGCGGAAGGCGGCCGAACGGGTCCTGACCGACGGTTTGCTGGCAAGGGATCGCCGCGTCTTCCTTTATGACCTGCTCGATCTGGAGCCGCCCGAGGCGCTGCGCGACCTTTACGACGGGATGAACAACGCAGCCCGCGTTCAGGGCAGGCAGGCAACGGTCGCGGAGTTAGCCGAGGCCTTGAGCCGGCACCGGCCCATCGTGGTGAAGATCGAGGATCTGCACTGGGCCGACGCAAATGTTCTCGAGCATGTCGCGCACCTGGCCCGAACCACCGCCAAATGCCGCCTGCTGCTGTTGCTTACAACCCGGCTGGCGGGAGACCAATTGACCGAAGCGTGGCGCCGCAATATCCCCGACACAGAGGTCGAGACCCTGGATCTTGGCCCCATGGCGTTGTCGGAAGCGGAAGACCTGGCCCATACCTTCGATGATCTGAGCAACGATCTGATCCAGGATATTATTGCGCGGGCAGGGGGCAACCCGCTGTTTCTGGAACAATTGTTGCGCAATGCCGACCAAATCGGCGGCGGCGAGTTGCCGGGGTCGGTCCAGGGCATTGTCCAGGCGCGGTTGGACGCCCTGCCGCAACGGGACCGCGGCGCCCTTCAGGCGGCGTCAATTCTGGGGCAGCGGTTTTCCTTATCGGCGCTGGGTCATGTCATGGACGACAGCGGCTACAGCCCGGATGGGCTCCTGAGCCAGGCCCTGATCCGCCCGGCGGGCGAGGATTTTCATTTTGCCCATGCCTTGATCAGGGACGGGGTCCATGCCTCGCTGCTGAAACCCAGAAGGAAGGAACTGCACGGCCGCGCCGCCACCTATTACCGCGACCGGGACGGTGTTCTGATGGCCGAGCATTTGGAACAGGCCGAGGATGAATGCGCCGGCGAGGCCTATTTGAATGCGGCGAAACAACAGGCCGATGGGTTCCGTTACGACCCCGCCCTGCGGCTGGTCGAGCGCGCCTTGAAACTTGATGGCGAAGTGGCGACGCGGTTCGAGCTGACCCGCCTTCAGGGCGAATTGTTAAAAGACCTCGGGCGTATGGCGGCTTCGGTGTCAGCCTTCGAACAGGCGCTTGCATCGGCCGAAAGCGACGAACAATTCTGCCGTGCCAGTCTCGGCCTTGCCGCCGGGCTACATATAGAAAATCAACACGACCGCGCCATGGCATGTCTTGACGGTTGTCTGGAAATGGCTGAACGAAATGCGTTTCACGATCTGCTCGCGGACTTGCATCATTTGCGCGGCAACCTGTATTTGCCGCTCAAACGCATCGACAAGATGCGCCGGGAGCACGAAAAATCACTCGACTATGCTCAGCTCATAGCCTCGCCCTATGCCGAGGCGCGGGCGCTGGGCGGGTTGGGCGACGCCGGTTATGGCGACGGCCGCATGAAGACGGGTGAACACTATTTCTCGCGGTGTGTCGAAATTGCCGAACGGCACGGCCTGGCGCGGATCAGCGCCCTTTACAAACCGATGCAGGCCTTTTGCGAGTTGTTCCTGCTGGAATTGGACAGGGCGGAAGAAACCGGGCTATCCGCCGTGACGAATGCCGCCCGCACGGGCGATGCCTATGCCGAAATGGTCGCCCATAATTGTCTAAGTGAAGTTTACTTTCTGCGGCAGGATTTTGAAGCAATGCGTTTCCATGGCGAACGCTCTCTCGAGATTGTCCATCGCATCGGCGCGAAGCGTTTCGAATTCAACGGAATGCTGACCCGCGCGCGCTATCAGCATTATCACGACGATGATCAGGCGACTGCGCTTGCGACGTATAGAGACACCTATCAGATTTCAATGGCGACAAAGCCCGGCTTCACGGGGGCATGGGTGGTGGGCCGGTTGGCCATGGCTGCGGACTCGCCGGAGGAGCGGGACTGGGCATTGCGGGAGGGTGAGCGGATTCTTGAAGACGGTGCTCATGCCCATAATCACTTTTACTTTCGTGTTGATGCGATGGAAGTTTGCCTGCGCGAGAAAGATTGGGAGGGCGTACTGAAACACGCGGCGGCATTTGAAAGTTTTGTCGGCGATGAGCCCACCGCATGGTCTGATTTCTTTATTTTCCGTGGCCGTGCGTTAACGGCATTTGGCCAGGGCAGCCGCGATAGTGAAATCATTGCCGAATTGCAGAACTTGAAATCCATTGCAGAAAATATAGGTCTTAAATGGTCGCTCCCCGAAATAGACGCGGCCTTGGCGGAGAGCGGCAGCCAAGCGTAGGCTTGAATGGGAAGACCGAAGCCGAAATTGGGATACATGCCATGAATTTTCTGAGCCGTATGCTCGCAGTGGTCATGATCGCGATGCCAATGATCGCCGGGCTACCCGCCACGGGTGCGGCGGCGGGTGAAGATGACGCGGCCGCGAAATGGTACCGTCTGGCCGCCGAGCAAGGCTATGCCGAGGCGCAGTATACCCTGGGCGTCATGTATGACCTGGGCTGGAACATGGAACAAAGCGACGTGGAGGCGGTGAAATGGTTCCGCAAGGCCGCCGATCAGGGCCATGGGGCGGCGCAGTATAATCTCGGCCTGATGTATTTTCTGGGCCGTGGCGTGGCGGTGGATTATGTGCGGGCGCGCATGTGGATCGATCTCGCCGGCGAACACGGCGACGAGAAAGCGCCCGATGGCCAAAAAGAGCTGGCCAAATACATGTCACCCGGACAAATCGCCCAGGCCCGGAAACTGGTCCACGAATGGCTCGCCCGACACGGCAAATGATGCCGCCCCGAGGCCACGCCACACCTCGCGCCGACATCATCGGGCATGGTGATGCCAAGACCGCCAACCCATGAGTTTGTTGCCCTGGATTGCCGGATCAAGTCCGGCAATGACGACGATAGGTTGATTGCAATGATCCAGACAAGTCATGCCCGGACTTGATCCGGGCATCCACTGGCCCTGTCGGTTAGTAACTTAAAATTTTGGGCGAAAACAAATTCGTTTCCGAAACAGTCAGGGCATTTTCTCCGCCATGATCACGGTCCAGGGGAAGCGCCAGGCGTCGTTGCCGCTTTCACCCACGCCCTCGGCCTCCTTAAAGGGGATCACCTCGATATTGGTGAAGCCTTTTTCCGTCAGACTTGCATGTAAATCCATTTCCGCCAGGGGCTGCATGAACGGCTCGTTATTGCGCCGCCCGTGGCCATAGTGGATGAAGCGGGCGAACGGGCCGTCGATGGTATAAAAGTCCAGATGCGCCATCCGTCCCCCCGGCGCCAGCACGCGGGCGGCTTCCGTAAACATACGCTCGATCTCCCGAGGCGGCAGTTCGTGGATCACCATGGTCGAGGTCACCAGATCAAAACTGCCATCGTCATAGTCTGTTTCATAGGCGTTCATTTGCCTGAAGCGCACGTTGCCACTCCCCTTGGTTTGGGCATCGTGGGCGCCAAGGGACACGCAGGGTCCCGACAGATCGATGGCCTCAACCCGCGCGGTGGGGAAGCTGGTGCAGAACGGATGGGTGCTTTTGCCGAAGCCGCAGCCCATGTCCAGAATATCCTTGGCCCCGCCACGGGCTGCCACAAGGTCCGTGAAGCGGTGGTGCAGATCACCATGTGCCGCCCCCATCAACGGCGTGGTTGAGCGCGCGCCCCGTTCGTAGACATAGCCGTCCAGCTCATCACTCCACACGCCGCCCGGATGTTGGTGAATATCCACCCTTTGGTAATAGTTGGGCATTTCCAAACCGGGCGCCAACTCGGCATCCGTGTCCCGCAACTCCGCCGACAGGGCGGCGCGGCGTTCGTCATGATAGGGCACCAGGCCATAACGGCCGGCATACTTGAAACGCTGCAGGTGGCGCTCCAGCCAGGAGAAATAGCGGTAGAGTACCTCGCCCTCCAACAGGGCGGCGACTTCGGCTGGGGTTTCGGGTGGCGCCGGCGCCGCACCGGCGGCCGTTTCATAAGTCTTCTTCAGTTCGGGATAGATCCGTTTGGTCCAGTATGTCTTGCTGGCCAACAGGAAATCCTGTGCGGCAACGAAGCTGCGGTCGTCCATATCAGTCTCCCTAACTGGCACCCTTGGCCTGTTGTTTGCCAAGCAGGCTGATCATCAAGCCCTCGACAAAGGCTTCCCGGTCGCCGGCATCCGCCGCCCGTTCCTCATCGCCGGGTTCGGCATCCAGGCCGCCTGGCTCGATCACGCCCGCCGCTTCCAGTTTGCGCTCCAACGCCCGGGCCCGGTCGCGCAGTACATAGACCTCCGTCGCCAGGGCCATGACAACGCCAAAGGCGCGGTCGAGCGCCGGGTCCTCGAAAAATGTCTGTTCGGGACGGTCTTCCAATAAGGTATCCGATAGTTGCATTCTGATGCTCCTTGCCAATCCGCGCCGCCATCATATACCAAGGTAGGCTGATGCACAGGACAGTAGAGGGTTCAATATGACACATGGCATGGTATCGGCGCCCCAGCCGGAGGCGGTGGAAACCGGACTTGATATTCTCAATTCTGGGGGCAACGTGGTCGATGCGGCCATTGGCGCGGCCATGGTGCAGACGGTGGTCGATCCGCAAAATTGCGGTATCGCCGGGTTTGGGTCCCTGCATCTGTATCTGGCCGACCGGGACGTCCATACCTGCATCGATTTTCACGGCCGCGCGCCGCTGGCAACCAAACCCGAGATGTGGGAGCCGCTCATCCTCGGCGAATGCGAGGACGGTTTCGGCTTCATGTTGTCGGGCCAGGTGAACGAAATCGGCTATCAATCCATGACCACGCCGTTGAGCCTGAAGGCGTTCCATGAAGCCATGGAACGTTTCGGCACCCGGTCATTGGCCGAGGTGATGGGCCCGGCCATTGAATATTGCGAGGAAGGCTTTCCCGTCCGGCCCTCGCTCCACGGACTATGGAACAGGGGCCCCGTGAATGGCCGCATTGCCCACATCCGCAGGCTGACCGAAGATCCCGCCGCCGCGAAGATCTATGCCAAGGCGGACGGCAGCCTCTACGGCGTGGGCGAGATGGTGCGCAATCCTGATCTGGGCGCCACCTACCGCCGCATCGCCGAACAGGGCATCGAAGACTTCTACAGCGGCGAGATTGCCCACCGCATGGATGAGGATATACCCGCCCATGGCGGCCTTCTCACACTGGCGGATCTGGCGGCCTGCGAGACGGAAACGGTGGATCCATTGCGGACCGATTACCGGGGCTATGCCGTGGCCACGAACCAGCCGCCCGGCGGCGGCCTGATGATCGTAGTAATGCTCAACATCCTGGAGAATTTCGACCTCGCGGCCATGGGCCACAATTCACCCGACTATATCGCCACCGTGGCCGAAGCCATGAAGATCGCCACCGTGGACAAGGACAACCGCATGGGCGATCCGAGGTTTTTCGACATTCCCTTCGCTGAACTGACCTCGAAAGACTATGCCAGGGCCATGGCCGACCGCATCAAGGCCGGCGAGAAAACCCATGTACCCCGGATGAATTCAGGCACGGAGGAAAGCCAGGAGACGACCCACATTTGCGTTGCCGATACCTCCGGCAACTGCGTGACCATGACCCATTCCCTGGGCTCCTCCTCCGGCGTGGTCACGGACGGCCTCGGCTTCATGTACAACAACTGCATGATGGTGTTCGATCCCCGCCCCGGCAACACGGGCTCCCTGGCGCCGGGCAAGGCGCGTTTCACGGCCCTCTCGCCGACAATTGTGTTCAAGGACGATAAGCCGTTTTTCCTGGTCGGCTCTCCCGGCGGGACGACCATTACCATGGGCAACCTGCAGGCGATCCTGAACGTCATCGATTTCGACATGACGGCGCAAGAGGCGGTCTCCGCGCCGCGCTTCATGGCCACATCGGACACCATCGAGGTCACCAACCGCATCTTCCGCGCCACGGAGCGGGAGCTCCAATCCCGCGGCTACCCAACCCACCGCCACGCCGTCAGCCACATGATGCCCCACGTCCACGGCATCCGCATCGTCGACGGCAAACTGGACGGCGGCGCCGATCCTTCGAATGACGGCATGGCGGCGGAGGTTTAGGGTCGATATAATCGACTATTCGTGACACTGACGGCGGACATTGCCTGGTTCCCATGCTAACGTCAGGTTGTAGGGGAGATGCCGTCAATTGACAAGCGAGATTGATCAATGGCTGGAAGAATTGGGGCTTGGCAGGTACGGAGACGTCTTTGCCGAGAACGAGATCGGCATGCCGGCGCTTCCCCATATCACCGAAGATGATCTCAAGGAAATGGGCGTGGCATTGGGCGCGCGCCGGCAACTGCTGGCGGCGATTGGCGCACTAGGGGCCGCATCGGAGCCGTCACCGGCTCAAGAAAAAGACGATGTCGCCGATGCCGCGCGCCGTCAGGTAACCGCCCTGTTCGCGGATATTTCCGGCTTCACCCGGATGTCCAGCGCAATGGACGCGGAAGAGACCCACGCCATGCTGAATGGATTTTTCGCGGTGGTCGATGAGGTATTGCGCCGTTATGGCGGCACGGTCGACAAACATATCGGCGACGCGGTGATGGCGGTGTTCGGCGCGCCCGTGGCCCATACCGATGACCCCGAACGCGCCCTGCGGGCCGCCTTGGATATCCATGCTGAGGTAGCCCGGTTGGAGCCGCCCTTGCAGGTCCACATTGGCGTGGCGTCTGGCCAGGTGGTTGCTTCCTCGACCGGCAGCGCGGCCCACACTGAATATACCGTCACCGGCGACAGTGTAAATCTGGCCGCGCGTCTGACCGATATGGCCAAGGCGGGTGAAACCCTGGCCGCGGCCTCGGTGCAGCGGGCATTGGGGGATCGGTTCATCGGTGTCAGTTTGGGCGAACGGATGATCGAGGGCCTGTTGGAACCGGTCACCCTGTGGCGGCTTGATGAACTTGGCGCCGGGCCGGTTGATGGCGGCCACGCCTTTGTTGGCCGGGCCCGGGAGTTGCGGCAGTTCTCCACGGCGCTGGACAATTGTCTCGAGACCGGGGCGGGCGAAACCCTCATCGTGCGCGGCGAGGCCGGCATCGGCAAAACCCGTCTGGTTGAGGAATTCGTGAGCTTGGCCGAGGCCGGGGGCTTTGCCATACACACGGGATTGATCCTGGATTTCGGCACCGCCAAGGGCCAGGACGCCGTCCGCGCCCTGGTGCGGAGCCTGCTTGAAATCCCCCCTGGCAGCCACAAGGACGTCCGGGCCGAAGCGGTGCAAAGCTCCATAGCTTCAGGCCAGCTGCCCGAAGCCCGGCGCGTCCACTTGAACGATCTGCTCGACCTGCCGCAACCAGCCAACCTGAATGGCCTTTATCAGGCCATGAATAATGAAACCCGCAACCGGGATCTACAGGACACCTTGGGTGATTTGGTACGCCATGCTGGCCAAAGGCGGCCCGTGCTGTTGCGGATCGAGGACACCCATTGGGCCGATCCGCTTATTCTCGACCAGTTGGCGAATTTGACGCGGACGGTACAGGAAATTCCCGTCCTGCTGATCTTGACCACGCGCGTAACCGGCGACCAGTTGGATCAAACCTGGCGCGCGGGCACGGAAGGCGCGCCGCTGACCACGGCCGATTTGGGTCCGTTGCAGCCTTCGGAAGCGAACGATCTGGCGGATGCGTTCGAGGCCTTGAATGATGAAATGATCGCCGCCTGCGTGGAGCGTTCGGGCGGCAATCCGCTGTTCCTGGAACAATTGCTGCGCAACGCCGGTGATTTGGAGGCAGGCGACATTCCCGGCACCATACAGGGCATCGTGCAGGCGCGGCTGGACGTCTTGGCGGGCCACGACCGCGAGGCGATCCAGGCGGCCTCGGTCCTGGGCCAGCGATTTTCGCGGACCGCCCTCGCCGCCCTGCTGAACAATGATAACTATGATCCGGTCAACCTGCTGACCAACGTGTTGATCCGCCCCGCCGGCGACGATTTTCACATCGCCCATGCGCTGATCCGGGAAGGGGTCTATGCCTCCATGCTGACGCCCCGGCGGACCGAGCTGCACCGCCGGGCGGCGGTCTGGTTCGACGGCGATGACCCAATCCTGCATGCCGAACATCTTGACAAGGCCGATGACTCCGGCGCGGGTCAAGCCTACCTGGAGGCTGCAATCGGGGAGTCTGAAAAGCGCCGCTATGAGCCGGCGCGCCGGCTTGTCGAACGCGCCCTGGAGCTCGATACGACGCAGCAGGTGCGGTTCGACCTTATCTGTCGTCACGGCGACATACTGCGCGAATTGGGGCAGGCGGATCAGTCCATCACGGCTTTTGAAAATGCGATCGAAATTGCGGTCGGGGACGATCAATCATGCCTCGCCAATATGGGTCTGGCCGAGGGGCTGCGGATCAGGGGCAGACAACATGAAGGATTGGCATGTCTATCCATCGCCGAGGCTTCCGCGGAGGCCATGGGATCGGCGGCGTATCTTGCCCGCGTTCATGGCTTGAAAGGCAATTTGTATTTTCCACTGGGTGAAATCGACAAATGCATGACCGCCCACGAAAAAGCCCTGCAATACGGCCGCGAAAGCGGATCCGCGGAGGTGCAAGCACGGGCCTACAGCGGCTTAGCGGACGTCTTTTACTTGCGTGGACAAATGCTGAGCGCGGGAGACATGTTTGAACATTGTATAAATCTGGCAAGGGAAAACAATCTGACGAGCGTCGTCGCCGCGAACCTCTCGATGCTGGGCCTGGCCAAATTTTATGCTCTGGAGAACACCATCGCCCGTACGATGTTCGACGAAGCGTTGCGGCTATCGTCAACGATCGGAAATTACCGCGCGGAAATCATCGTAGAAATTGCTTTGTGCTACACGTTGCTCGAAAGAGGAATGTTCGACACCGCACTTGAAAAATCCAACTCGGTATTTGAAACGTCCAGCAACTACGGTTTAGACATATTTGCCGCCTTCTCGCTTGCCCAAAAATCAAAGGCCTATTTTGAATTGGGTCATGGGGAAAAAGCCAACAAAGTTGCCACCGAGGCCTGGAATCTGATCGTTGAAGGTAATTTTGAGAGGTTTACCGGCCCCTGGTGCTTGGGAGCCATGGTTCGATCCGCGCCGGATGAAGAGCGCCGGAATTGGGCTATCGAAGAAGGTTTCCGAATCCTGTCCGAAGAGGCGGTAGGCCACAATTACCTGTTCTTCTATCGTGACATCATGGAAGCCGGTCTGGAAAGTGGCGATTGGGAGTTGTTGCAACGGGCCTGCGACGCGCTGACCGACTATACCCGCGCCGAACCTTTGCCGTGGTGCGACTTTCAAATTGCCCGCGCTCAGGCTCTGCGGGATTATTACCAGGGTCATGACCGCGAAACAGCGGTCAAAACCCTTCGCCAGTTGAAGGAACAAGCTGAACGGGTTGGTCTGGAAATAGCCCTGCCAGGTATCAACGCCGCGCTTGGCGAAGCTGGAGCCTAGTCGCCAGTGAACAAGTTGCCCGGCGCCATCAGGCCGTCGGGGTCCAGATGTTGTTTGATGGCCCGCATCAAATCGCGCTGAACCGGGTCCATGGCCTTTTCGTAGTGATAATGGCGGCCAATTTGCAGATGTTCCGCGCCCGCTTCGTGCAAAACATCGCCCAGTTCCTTGCGCAGGGCATGGGCGAAGGCGCGGGTTTTGGGGCGGTCGGGATGATCGCCATGGCGTTCAAGCTGGCCTTTCGTGACGTGGTGGCGGTGAAAGAGGTGCAGGCCGTCGGGCCAGAACAGGTGCGGCTCCAGGACGATTGTATCGCCGCTGGTGACGGTCAGCAGGCTGATTTTCATACCAAGTTCGTCCAGCGTTGATTGGTGGGTGGCCAGACGGGTGGCGAAGGCATCGCTGGCGGTGGCCACGTCGCCCAGCCGAAAGACGCCATGAAATGGCAGCCAGCGTTCGCCGTCGGGGCCCAGCAGCGCCTTAATGGGGCGGAAGGGCCGTGACCGGGTGACCCGGGGGATGGTGTCGGGCACCGAGCTGCCGCCGGCCTCCAGGGCGATGGTTCCGGCCCTGGCCAGGCGGGCGTTGGCATGGGCCTCGTCCTCGCCCTCCACACAGAGATGCAGCGAGCATTGCAGATCGGCAACCTTGCGCCGGCCATCGCGAAACAGTTGCACCAAACGGCCCACGCGCTGGCTGGCCGATCCGGCCTGGCGCAACACATCCCCCGCGATCTCGGCACCTTCCAGCAGCTCAAAGCCACCCTGGGCCAGATTGATATGGGCCTGACGGTCGAAACCGAAGCACTCGGCAATCCCGTCACTGCCCGACAGCGCCACCTGGGCAGCCAGCAATGACGGCATATCCGGGAACTCAAATGAGCCGAAAACCTCGGCCCCCGGCTGCTTGATCAGCCGCAAGGTCGCCTCAACCTTGATGCCGAATGCGCCGCAATCGCCCAGGAACAAGGCGCCCGCATCGGGCCCACTGGGTTGGGGGTGCGGTTGGCCGTCATGGCCCATGCCGGTGCGCAGAATGCCGCCATCGGCCAACACGATGGTCTGCCCCACCACGGAGGCATCTGAGAAGCCGTGCATGGCGGAGCCAAAAAACGTCGCCCGCTGGGACAGAGCGCCGCCCACGGTGCTGCGGAAGCCCGACAAGGGACCAAAGAACGGCGTCCGCAAACCGTGCGGGGCCAGGGCATCCAGCAGCGTGGCCCAGGTGCAGCCCGCCTGTACGCGGACCAGACGGTTTGCCGCGTCGATTTCGAGCACCCGGTCAAGGGCCGAGGTATCGATCACCACGGATCGATCATGCTGGGGCACCGTGCCGCCGCTGTAGGAATGGCCGGCGCCGCGCGGCACCAGGGCATAACCGAGCTCCGCCGCGATCGAAACGGCTTTCGCCAGATTTTCCATGGTCTCGGGGCGCAGAATGGCGGCGGCAACGGCCCCGCCGCCGGCGATATCGTGTGAATGGACGGCGCGCAATTCAGGGTCCGTTATCAGCTCCCCTTCGCTCAAACAGTCCCCTAACCGCCGCCACAACATCCGTTCCGGCATGACCGGCATTCCTCCTCATGTCCCAGGGGCTTAGTGCCCCGCCTTCAGTATAGCCCAGGCCGCCCAACGGTTAGTGATTTGCTCAAGACATCTTGGCAGGCCGTGTCATAATGTCCGCGACCACCCGCCAACATCAGTCCCCAGCAAACAGAGGTTACCCCATGGGCGCAATCGACATCGTCTGCAATCTTTATACCGAACGGGAAGTGGCCGAGGCGCGCACCGGGCTGGACGAGACCTTCAAGGCTCAGATCCGCATGCCGGAAGACATGCGCGGCGGCGTTTCGATCCCGCGCTATCTGGAAAAGATGGCATCGGCCGGGATCGACCGCTCGCTCCTGGTTGCCGTGCGGGCCGGCGATCTGGCGGTGCGGGGCTCGTTCGAGATTGAATATTCACGGGTGGCGGAGGTCTGCGCCGAACATCCCGACAAATTTTCAGGCCTTGCCGGCGTCGATCCCTTTCGCGGCATGGCCGGTATTTACGAACTCAGCCATGCGGTCGAGAACCTCGGCTTTGTCGGCGCGCATCTTTATCCTCACTGGTTCGGCCTGGCGCCCAACGACCGGCGCTATTATCCCTACTACGCCAAGTGCTGCGAATTGGATATTCCGATCATGATGCAGGTCGGCCATAACCTGATCTACTCCCGCGAGCGCCGCCTGCCCAGTGTCGGCCGCCCCATTACCCTGGATGAAGTGGCTATCGATTTCCCGGAATTGAAGCTGATCGGCATACACATCGGCGTGCCCTGGACAGACGAAATGATTTCCATGGCCTGGAAGCACGAGAACATCTTCATCGGCGTCGATGCCTATGCGCCCAAACACTGGCCGCCGCAAATCGTGCATTATCTGAACAGCTATGGTCAGGACAAGGTGCTGTTCGGCACCGATTGGCCGGTGATCGATCCCGAACGCGCCATGACGGAAATCAACGCCATGGACCTCCGCGAGGGCGCCAAGGCTAAATTGCTGCGGGATAACGCCCTGAAACTGTTCCGTTTGCCCGAAAGCCCGGAAGCGGCATGACCACCCCGGATTTCCATGTCACGGCCGATCTTGTCGGCGCCGATATTGCCTCAGGTGTCATGGCCGGCGCCTTGCGCCACCCCGACAAACCGGCATTGCTGTTTGGGGATCGTTGCCTGAGTTTCAGCCAGTTGGCCGTCCGTATTCAACAAGTGGCGGCGATGGCCCGTGATGAGCTGCACTTAGGTCCGGGCGACTGCGCCGCGATTTATGCGCCCAATTGTCTGGCCTATATCGAGATCGTCGCCGGTTTGTCCCGGGCCGGCGTCATGGTAGCCACGCCCACCCACCGCGCCGCACGGCAGGAATTGCGGCACATCCTGAACAACTGCCGGGCCAAGGTTGTGTTCTGCCCGGACGATCTGGCCGGCAATCTCGCGGGGCTGGTCAGCGCGGACATTCGCTCGCTCGATACGGGCTACGAAGAGGCCCTGGCGCGGCAATCCCTGGCCAACCCGGTGCCCCCCGCCGACCCGGAGGCGACCTTCTGCATTCCCTATACCTCCGGCACCACCGGAGAGCCCAAGGGCGTGATGTTGTCCCATCATTGCCGCAGCCATCTGTTCAAGGCCATGGCCCATCATTTCCGCTGTTTGGGACCCGACGACCAACATCTGTGCTTCGCGCCCCTGGCCCATGGGGGTGGTTACGGTTTTGCCATGGCCAGCGTCTTCAACGGCGGCACCTTGGAGTTGCTGGAGGCTTTCGATCCCGCCCATGTCCTCTCGCGCCTGGCCAGTGGCGACGTCACCTCCGTCTTCATGGTGCCGACCCATATACATCAGATCCTGGCACTGCCCGATGAGTTGCTGGCCCGCCGCGATGGCTTCCGCCTGAACGGTATCGTCGTCAACGCGGCGCCGTTCGCCCATGCATTGAAGCAACGCGCCGTGTCCTATTTTGGCGAAGGCGTGATCCACGAATGCTACGGCTGCACCGAGGTCGGTATCGCCACGGCGCTGGCCCCGGAACTATACGAGGACAAGACCGGATCCGTCGGCCCGGCCATCATAGGCACCGAGATCGCCGTGCGGCGGGAAGACCGCAGCCCCGCCGATGCCGGCGAAATAGGCGATGTCTGGATCAAATCACCCACGCTTTTCAATGGTTTCTGCAACAATGAGGCGGCCACGACGGAGGCCCTGGACGGGGAATGGCTGCTGACCGGGGATATGGGCGCCATGGATGATGATGATTTTCTCGCCATCATGGACCGGCGCAAGGACATGGTGATCTCGGGCGGCATCAACATCTACCCCCGCGAGGTCGAGGAAGTGCTGATGCAACATGAAAGCGTGGCCGAGGCCGCCGTGGTCGGTATTCCCGATGCCCAATGGGGTGAACGCCTGGCCGCCGTCATCGTGCCCCGGCCCGGTCGCCAGGCCAGCCCCGACGAGATCATGGCCCACTGCCGGGACTATCTGGGTGGCTACAAGGTGCCGCGCGAAATCACCTTCCGGGACGAGCTGCCGCGCAATCCCGCCGGCAAGGTCATGAAACGCACCATCAGGGATGAATTATCCAAAGCCTAGAAAATTTCAATCAGCCGAAGTCATGCGCCGTGACACACAGCCTCCTCAACGTGATTGCCGGGCTTGACCCGGCAATCCAGGGCAACAAACTCCAGTGTTTGCGGCCCTGGATCCACGGGTCTCCGCTTCGCTACGCCCGAGGATGACAGGTTGCTGTGATTTACTATTCAGAGGTGCCTTTGCAAATCAATTGGCTGCTACAATTATTCTAAACTTAAGTGTCCGAGTGCATTAATTTCGAATGTGCTCTGGGCCTGATCATCGCGCCTCTATCTCATCGATGCGGGCACTGGGGGAGATGTGATTGAGACTGATCCTGGTCTCGATCACCGCCGGGCCGTCATGGGCCATGGCCTCGGCCACCACCTCCGCAACCTGGCTTTCCGCCGTGATGAGATATCCCTTGGCGCCAAAGGCCTCGCCCCAGGCGGCGAAATCAGGATTTTGCAGGGCCGTGGATGTGACCCGGCCGGGAAAGCTGCGCGCCTGATGCATGCGGATGGTGCCATAGGCGCTGTTGTTGGCGACAAATATCTTGATGGGCACGCCATATTGCACGGCCGTCGCAAGTTCGTTGCCGGTCATCATGGCGCCGCCGTCGCCGACGAATACCACGATCTGCCGTCCCGGCGTCGAAAGTCCCGCCGCCACGCCCGATGGTACGCCCGGCCCCATGGCGCCCACCGTGGCGCCGATAAACATGTTCTCTTGCCCAAGGTGCAGATAGCGCGCCGGCCAACTGGAAAAATTTCCGGCATCCGTCGTCACCACCGCATCCGCCGTCAGATGCTCGTTTATCGCGGCGACCACATGGCCAAAGACCACGCCGTCATTGGCCGAGACCGGTTTCCAGGTCATCACCGAACGATGCGCCCCGTTCAGCCGTTCAACCCAGGCCGCGCGGGAGGGGGAGGTCCCGTCAGAACCCGCCGCCAGCATGGCCTTGATGAATTCATGGGGGTCGCAACCAAGGCCCAGGGCCGGCTCAAACACCCGTCCGACTTCGGCCGGGTCGGGCCAGACGTGGATCATGGGCTGGTCTGGCACGGGCGCGCGGGGAAAGGTGAAGCCCTGGCTCATCGAGGGGCCGATCCGCTCGCCCAGTACCAGCAAAAGGTCGCATTCCTTCATGACGTCCAGCAACTCACCGGGCGCCCTGTTGATCAGACGCCCGGCGCTGTTGGGGTGCCGGCTGTCAAAACAATGGAAACGCCGTTGCGGGGTTGCCACCGGCAGCATGAATTGCTCGGCGAACGTGGTCAGATCGGCCAGCGCCGCTGGGCCATGCAGGCGGCCGCCGGCGATGACCAGGGGCCGTTCAGCCTGCCGCAGCATGGACAGCGCCGCCGCCGCGTCTTCCGGCGTGGGCGCCGTGACGGCGCGCTTGCGGGGCCCCAGCACCTCCGCATCGCACGGGCCGTAGAGCAGATCTTCCGGCAAAACCACGACCACGGGGCCCGGTGTGCCCGATTGGGCAACATGAAAGGCGCGCGCAATGGCTTCGCTGATCGTGCTCTGGTCGATCACTTCGATGACCATCTTCGTGGTATCGGCAAAGGCCCGGCTGTAGTTCATTTCCTGCAGGGTCATGCGGCCCAATTCGTCCCGGTCGGCCTGCCCGACCAGGAAGATCAAGGGCTCGGCATCGTGATAGGCCACATGCAGGGCGATGGCGGCGTTCATGGCGCCGGGTCCACGGCTGATGATGCAAACGCCCGGCTCGTTGCGCAGCCGCGCATGGGCCACCGCCATGAAGCCCGCGCCGCCCTCATGGCGGCAAACCACGAGCTTGATCTTTGGGAAGTCGATCAGGGCGTCGGTCAGCGGCAGATAACTTTCACCTGGCACGCAATAGGCGGTATCGACACCATGGGCCTCCAGCGAAGCTGCAAGGACATGTGCTGCGGATCGTGTCACGGGCTGTTTCCTTTCGTTCAGGGTAGGTAGCTACCGGCTAATCCCAGGCATAGGCATCCATGGCCAGAACGCGGTTGCCGATGCTGTGGTGCAAATGGCGGCCGGCGGCACCGGGGCTCCCTGCGCCCAGGGCCACGAACAGGGGCAAAAGGTGCTCTTCCGACGGGTGGTTGCGCGCGGCGTGCGGCGCCAATGTCCGATATTGAACGAGATCTTCCGCTCGGCCCGCGGTGACGTTTTCCGTGATCCAGGCGCTGAATTCAGCCGCCCAGTCGGCGGCGGCGCCGGGTGGCGCTTGGCGGTCGATTTCACGCAGATTATGGGTCGCGGCGCCGGAGCACAAAATCAGCACGCCTTCATCACGCAGTGGCCTTAACGAAGCGCCCAACCGGAAATGCCAATCAGCCCCTTCGCCCGCGCACAGGGATAGTTGCGCGATGGGGATGTTGGCCTCCGGATAAGCCAGCATGAGAGGCAGCCAGGCCCCATGATCCAGGCCGCGCGGTGATGATGACACCGCCCCCCCTCCCGCCGCCGTGACCAGGGAACCGGCCCGTTGGGCTAGGGCGGGATCACCCTTTGCGGGATAACGGAAGCGATAGAACTCTTCGGGAAAACCATAATAGTCATGGATGGTTTCCAGATCCGTGGCCGTGCCGACCGCCACGCCCGGCGTTTCCCAATGAGCCGAGATCATCAGAATGGCCTTGGGGGCTGGGTGATGGTCGTGGAGGGTTTGCAGAAAATTCCTGGCCGGTGACGGCTGCACCGCCATGGTCGGGCCACCGTGAGAGACGAATATCGAAGGCAGTGATGTCATATCCGGATCATTCCGGCCCTTGGCCGTGTTCGGGCAGCAGGGAAATTACCGTGATTTCGTTCAGGTCCTCGCCGTACCAAGCGCGAATAGCGGCCTCCCGCCTGCCCAAATAACGCGGCGCGCCGTTTTCCAGCACCATGGGCAGGTCGTGACCAGGGACCAGAACGCTGCCGTCGCGCTCCCGCCAATGGCTCCAGATCGCTTCAATCGTGGCGTTGGAGACCGCTGGGTCATAGGTCATGTCCGTTGCCCTGGACAGCAACTCCGCCCGGTTCTTGCAGGCATCGCCCGTGAAAACCATGTCACGGTCTTGGCCCCGCAATACAAAGACCAGACAGCCCGGTGTATGGCCCGGCGCCAAATGCGCCGTTATGCCGGGAAATACGTCCTCGCCGTCCGACACGGCGCGCAATGTGGGCCAGCGTTCCAACTCGCGGACGTAAAGCTCCGGCACCGGCGTCAGGCCCCATGGCTCCTTCACCGACCAGTCCATTTCCGTGCGGCTGATGACGATATTGGCATCCTTGAACATGGTCCAGTTGATGGCATGGTCGTAATGGGAATGGGTCAACAGCACATCCGTCACATCCCCTGGCGTTAGGTCCCGCGCGGCCAATTCCGACAGCAACAGGTTCCGCTGGCCGAAAGAGCCGACATCCACAAGCGCGATACGTTCGCCGTGGCGGATCAGCACGATCGTGGAGAACCCGAGCGAGCCATGGCAGACCGATTTGCCCGGAAAGCCGTGGACAATGATATCGACGGCATGATCGCCGATCCGAAACTGTTTGCCGTCGCTATTGCCGCTCATGTTCATTGCCGCCCTATAATCACGTATCATGGGATTTTGGGCATAGTATGCCGCTCTTCGGCGGGCGTGCAAACGATGTACCCCTGGTGAAGAGGATGAAATATGCAAACCTATCATGGAAGCTGCCATTGCGGTTCGGTCACCTTCGAGGTTGACGCGGAGCTGTCAAATCTCGGCGATTGCAACTGCTCCATGTGCCGAAAAAAAGGCTCGGTGCATCACAGCGTGGAGAGTGACCGTTTCAGGCTTCTGACGGGCGCCGATACGCTTCGTACCTATCAATTCAACGAGAAGATCGCGGCCCACTTCTTTTGCCCCACCTGCGGCATTCACACCTTTTCCCATCCCCGCACCGCGCCGAAGAAATTCAACGTCAATATCCGATGCCTGGACGATTTTGACCTGCAATCGGCCGATTACAAGCTTTCCCATTTTGACGGCCAAAACTGGGAACAAGCCTTCGCGGCGCGCCAAAAAGACCGGTGACCAAAGCAATTTTCAATTAATCGGACAAGCCCAAGACGTATTTGGCGCGACCCAAGTGATTGGTTCAATTGCTCTTTTCTTAAGAGTGCGGGCATGATTAATAAGTACATGCTTTAGGTCCAGCGCACGGTATCTTCTCGGTCTTCGGCGCTCAACAGGGTGGTGGTGTAGACGACGGTATCGTCGCACAGGTCGTAGCGACGGCTCAATTGGCGGCGGACCTCCGCTTCGGCCGGGCCTTGGGGGATTTTGGAGCGTTCCCACATGGCGAGATCTGGACGGCGGGTCAGCAGCAGGCTGCGGCAACGGCCGGGACTTGGGTCCTGGCAGCGCCACAGGCCGATCACCTGGCTGTCGTAGGAGGCCTCGAACCCCGGCCAGGCAGCCGTGCAAAGATCCAGGAATTCGGACCAATTTTCCGCCCCCAGGTCGAACCAGCGAAAGGCGTAGTTGCCCTGACGGCGCGGCGGCGTGGCATCCAGCGGGCGCAGGGTTGGCGTCATGGCCTCGCCCTCGCAGGTGGCAACATCCGGCAGGGCCCGCAAAATACCGGTCACGGCGGGGGGGTCATCCCGCCACGCGGTGATAACCGTCAGCTCGTCTCGGGGCCGGCCGATCTGGCTGCGCCAGACGCCATAGACCGCCCCGTCCAGAGCTTCGCATTGGGCAATGGCATCCCCCACGGCGCGCCATTGCCGGGGCGCGGCCAAAACCCGGTGGTGGCAATAGGCCTCGCTCATTCCGAGCCTTGATTGAGCAAGGCGGTCCGGCTGCCGGTACCGGCCATCATGCCGCCGTCGACCACCAGTTCCGAACCATTGACGTAGGAGGACAGATCGCATGAGAGGTACAACACGCCGTCGGCAATTTCCTGGGGCCGGCCGGCCCGTTTCGCCACGGTGGTGGCGGCCAGGTCTTCCGGGTTGATGGCGTTGGCGCCTCCCGTCAGGGTGCCGGGCGGCATTTTGGTCCAGATCGGGGTGTCGATGATGCCGGGATGCACCGAGTTGACCCGCACCTTCAAACCGGCGGCGGCGCATTCCAGGGCGGCCGATTTGGCGAACAGGCGGACCCCGCCTTTCGAGGCGCTGTAGCCGGCCAGACCCGGCGCGCCGCGCAGGCCGGCGACGGAGGACAAAATGACAATTGCGCCGCCGCCCGATTGGTCAATCAGCGGAATGCCGTGTTTGGTGCCCAGAAAGACGCCGTCAAGGTTGATGGCGTTCTGCCGCCGCCAATCTTCCAGGGTCATCTCCAGCAGCGGACCACCAATGGCGATGCCCGCGTTATTGACCAGGATATTCAGGCCGCCGCAACGTGACTTCACCTCGGCCAATACGGTCCGCCAGGCATCTTCGTCGGTCACGTCATGATGCAGGCAGAGGGCGGAGCCGCCCGCCGCCTCGATACTGGCAACCGTGGCCGCCATGCCGTCGCCATCGATATCCGTGATCACCACCTGGGCGCCTTCGCGGGCCAGGGTTTCGGAACAAGCCCGCCCGATACCCGATGCCCCGCCCGTCACCATTGCCACCTTGCCACTCACTAAACCCATCGTACCCGACTCCCATATGTCATTTCATGGACATCCCGGCACCACGCCGGTATCCTTTCCCCAATTGTTATCGAAACCAATCGCAATGGTCAAAGAGATGGAGAATGTACGATGCGGGTCCGGGTGAATGCGGAAAAATGCGAAGGTCACAACCGGTGTTGCGCCCTGGCGCCGGAATTGTTCGATGTGGACGATTATGGCACCGCGACGGCCTTGAACGACGGCAAGGTGCCGGCCGATTTGGAAGAGAAAGCCAAATTGGCGGTACAGAACTGCCCCGAATACGCCATTGAATACGTCGACTGAATACAGTGACTGAATACATCGACGATTAAGGATTGCCACCATGAGTGACCGCCCGCCCGTGGACGACTGGGCCACGGATTACGATATTTTCGATGAGACCTATATCAAGAACCCGGTGCCGGTCTGGGATGATCTGCGGGAAAAATGCCCCATCGCCCATACGGAACGCTGGGGCGGCAGCTGGCTGCCGACCCGGTACGAGGACGTACAGAACTTCGTGCGCATGGTGCCGGCGCTGTCATCGCGCAATGTCCTCGTGGTCAGCGAGCGGGTGGAGGAGCGGACCTTCGATCCGGTGTTGAAGGAATACGGCAATGCGGCCCCGCCCATCACCTCCGACCCGCCCGATCACGTGCCCATGCGGCGCATGCTGCTGCCGCTGTTCACGCCAAAGGCCACGGCGGTCCACCGCCCCTACACGGAGGCCCTGTGCCACAGCCTGATCGACGGTTTTATCGAACAAGGCGCCTGCGATGCGGCGCTCGACTATGCGGTGCACATTCCGGCCAAGACCATCGCCCATGTCATCGGCGTCGATGAAGAGCGCACGGACGAGTTTATCGGCTGGATTCGCGGCCTGTTGGAAGAGGGCAATACGGACCTTGAAAAACGCAACAAATATAACCGCATTTTGCGCCAGTTCTTTGGTGAGTTGGTGGATGCGCGCAAGGCTGACCCCAAGGACGACTTGATCTCGCACCTGCTGCAACAGGAGGTCAACGGCCAACCCGTGGCGCGCAAGGCGGTGATCGGCATGTGCAATCTGCTGCTGGTGGCGGGCATCGATACCACTTGGAGCTCCATCGGCTCATCCCTGCTGCATTTCGCCACCCACCCCGAGCATCGCCGCCGCCTGGCCAATGAGCCGGATTTGTTTCCTTCCGCGATCGAAGAGATGCTGCGGGTCTATGCCCCGGTCACCATGGCCCGCCATGTCACGGAGGAAATCCAGGCCGGTGACGTGACCTTCATGCCCGGCGACAAGGTGTTGATGAATTTCCCCGCCGCCAACCACGATCCGGCGGCTTTCGAGGACGCCGACAAGGTGATCCTGGACCGGGAAAAGAACCGCCACATCGCCTTCGGCATCGGCCCCCACCGCTGCGCCGGCTCCAACCTGGCGCGGATGGAGATGGATGTGGCCCTGCGGGTCTGGTTCGAACGTATCCCCGAATTCGAATTGACCGACCCAGACGCCGTTACCTGGGCCGGCGGCCAGGTACGCGGACCACGGCATCTGCCGTTCAGGTTTTAGGTTTGCTGAAGTGGACTAGGGCCTGTTGACAATCATTTGGCGGCGATCATAGCGGCCACGAGGTTGAG
>JAPYPT010000142.1 GCA_029937535.1 Alphaproteobacteria bacterium | reverse complement strand
CTTAAAGGTTTTAGCGCATGGCCTCGCGTTCAATTGAACGCGACATGCGCTAGGGAGGCCGAATGACCGAGGACCCAGTTGACGTATTGATAATCGGCGCCGGTGCCTCGGGCGCGGCCATCGCCTGGAGCCTGGCGGAGACGCGTATGAAGATCGTCTGCCTGGAGCAAGGCGAGATGATGAACCCGTTGAGCTATCCCTCCACCGGCCGGGACTGGGAGGCGCGTTCCCAGAGCGATTTCGCCATCTCTCCCAATACCCGCCAACTGCCCGCGGACTACCCCATTTCCGAGGATGGATCACCGATCAAAGTGGCCAATTTCAACGCGGTGGGCGGCGGCACGGTGCTTTACGCCGGGCATTTCCCGCGCTTTCACCCCTCCGATTTCCGCGTCAAGAGCCTGGATGGCGTGGCCGATGACTGGCCCTTGGACCACGCCGACCTGGCCCCGCACTATGCCGAGAACGACCGCATGATGGGGGTCGCGGGACTGGCCGGCGATCCGGCCTACCCTGGCGACAACGCCGAACGGATGCCGCCCCTGCCGCTTGGCAAATCCGGCGAGATCCTGGCCAAGGGCTTTAACAAATTGAACTGGCACTGGTGGCCTTCCGATACCGCCATCGCCACCCGGCCCCATGACGGCCGTGACAAATGCATCAATCTTGGCGCCTGTTTGAGCGGCTGCGCCCAGGGCGCCAAGGCCAGTACCGATATCACCTATTGGCCCCATGCCATGCGCGCCGGTGTTGAGCTGCGGACCAGATGCCGGGTGCGCGAGATCACGGTAGATGACGACGGCTTGGCCACGGGCGTGGTCTATTACGATGGCGAGGGGATCGAACAAACCTTGGCGGCCCATGTGGTGGTGATGGCCTGCAACGGCGTCGGCACGCCGCGTATTCTGCTGAACTCGAAATCCAGCGCCCATCCCGATGGCCTGGCCAACAGCAGCGGCCTGGTGGGCAAGAACCTGATGTTTCATCCCTATGCCTCCATCATGGGGGTTTTCGATGAAGCCCTGGACGGCTACCGGGGGCCCAACAAGATCTTCCGCAGTCAGGAGTTCTACGAGACCGACAAGGCGCGGGATTTCGTGCGCGGCTATACCTTTGAAATCCACCGGGGCCAGGGACCGGTCAGCACCGCGCTGACCGGCCTGGCGCGGAACAGAATTCCCTGGGGCGCCGGCCACCACGATGCCTTCCGCAAACTGTTCAACCGCATCACCGGCATGGTGGCGATCTGCGAGGATCTGCCCGAAGAGCATAATCGCGTCACCCTCGACCCCGAGCTGACGGATAGCGACGGCATTCCGGCGCCGAAGATCACCTATACCCTCTCCGACAACAGCATCAGAATGATGGATCACGCCATTGAGCGGGGCAGCGAAGTGCTGCGCGCGGCGGGGGCCATCGATATCCTGACCCAGGCGCCCATCAGCTATGGCGGCTGGCACCTGATGGGCACGGCGCGCATGGGGACGGACCCGGCCCGGTCCGTGGTCAACGAATGGGGCCGCAGCCATGATGTGAAGAACCTTTTCGTTGTCGACGGCAGTATCTTCGTGACCTCCGCCGGGGTGAACCCGACCCGCACCATTCAGGCCCTGGCCCTCTACATCGCCGATCAGATGAAGCAGCGGCTGGCCAACCTGTTCGATTGAGGACCGCCCATGAGCACGATTGAAGAAACCTTCACCGACAATCAGATAGACGCCTTAAAAATCCTGGTGGAAATGATCATCCCGGCGAGCGAAGAGCACCGCCTGCCGAGCGCGGCTGAAGAACGGATTTTTGCCGATATCCTCGACACCGCACAGCGTCAGCAGCGGGCGGTGTGCGAGGGCCTGTCCGCCCTTGATGTCTTGTCACGGGATGACGAGGGCGGGATGTTCGTTGCCCTGGAACCGGCGGCGAGAGGGCGTATCGTGGAAACCTTCCGCCGCGCCCATGGGAAAGACGCTGATCTATTGGCCACCATCACGGTGCAATGCTATTACCGCGACGGGCGGATCATGCGCACCCTGGACATGGAAACCCGGCCACCTCACCCCCTTGGCTATGACGTGGACGAGGGCGATTGGTCCCTGCTTGAACCGGTCCGCGGGCGGCGGGAATTCTACCGCAAGGCACCCTGATTAGGCCCGCATGGCCTGAGGGGCAGCGAGCAACTGCCCGAAACACCTAAAATCTTCACGTCGTCATCCCCCTCTCACGACAAGACACCCAATCTACCCAACGTCATTGCCGGGCTCGACCACTGCTGTCCGGTTTAATTTCCGAGCGGCGCCATGGCCGGAATGACCAGGACAACGGGCACCAGATTGCCTCGTGGCCCTGGATGCCCGGATCAAGTCCAGGCATGACAATTTAAGCAGTTTTCAGCCAATTATTTACCCATATCGTCATTGCCGGGCTTGACCCGGCAATCCAGGGCAACAAACTCCAGAGTTTGCGGCTCTGGATCCGCAAAAGCTCCTGGGGCTCTCCGCTTCGCTACGCCCGGGGATGACGGTATGTCGTGTCATCCCCATCAAAAATCCAGCGGCAAACTAAGATGCCGCTCATAGATCATATCCCGATGGGTGATGAGGAGGGGATCAACGGGTAGGGTCGCGGGCGCCTGATAGGCCAACCGCAAGTTTGGCGGCATGGGGTTCAGATCCTCCGCCATGGGTGCCGCCAACTGCGAAAACGTCGCCCAGTACAAATCGGCGGCGGTGAAACCGTCACCGACAAAATATTCACTGCCACCCGCCGCCTGTGTCCGCAGCCGGTCCGCCAGCATGTTCAAAATATCTGCGCACCCTGCCTCCGCCCGTACCGCTGCCGCCTTTGAATAGCCGTAACGGGCGGCCAGAACCTCCGGTGTTCTACGCACCTTGGGATCATCCGAGGTGGCAAAAAGCATTCCGATCAGGGATAGCCGCCGCAGCCAGGCGAAGCCGCCCTCCGAGGCGATTTCGGTTATCAAACCAAACATCTCCGCCCGCGCGGCGGAGGCGCCGGGCACCAGGCCGGGGTTCGGTGCGATCCGTTCGGCCAGCATGATGATCTCGTACCAGCCCACGCAGGGCGCCTCGTCCTCGTAGACCGCGACGGGAGCATTGCGATGGCCGGTCCAGGCAAACAGTTCAGGATTATCCCGGCCGCCTTTCTGTGTGACGGGTATGTAGGGGATATTCTTGTACTCGAAAATATACTTCGCCGCCTGGCTCCACGGTCCCGGCACCCCCATGGTCAGGGCCAGGCGCAGCCCATTTTCGTTCTTGGCATCCTCGACATTCACGTAGTCCAATGAACAGCTCCATAATTAAATTCTTCCCTGCCCATAGCTTAAACCATATGGCATTCTTTACCGTGGAGAAATTGGATCATGAGCAAGGCATTCACCAAGGAGACCGAGGAAGAGGCTGATCTACCCGAGATATCGGCGCCTCTGCCCCCCGGCACCAAGAATTATCTGACCCCCGGCGGCCACGCCCGCTTGGTGGAGGAGCTGCGCCAGTTGCGCCGGGTGGAGCGGCCCCGTGTGGTCGAGGTGGTCTCTTGGGCGGCGGGCAACGGCGACCGCTCCGAAAACGGCGATTATCTCTATGGCAAGAAGCGCCTGCGCGAGATTGACCGGCGGGTGCGATATTTGATGAAGCGCATGGAGATCGCCGAAGTGGTGCATGTGGAGCTGCAAAGGAACCGCGATCAGGTCTTCTTCGGCGCCACGGTGCTGTACGAAGACGGCAAGGGCCATGAACGCACGGTCCGGCGCGGACGAGGCCCGCCAGGATCAGGGCGAGGTCAGCTGGGTCTCCCCCATCGCCCGGGCCCTGCACAAGGCCACGGAGGGCGACGTGGTCAAGCTGCGCACGCCTTCGGGGGTGGAGGAGATCGAGGTGATCGAGATTACCTACACATCCTGAGGAATGGAAATTTCGGACTTGTCATCTGTCTCCGGCCACCTCGTGGTGCAGCTAGGCCAGGAATGCCGGGTTACCGCCACGGGCGGCCAGGCGGTCATTGACCAGACCGCGGGCGTTGGTCTTGGCCTCCTCGACGTTGGCGTAGGTCAAATACAACAGGGTCAACTCTGCCATATTCATCCCCGTCCCTATCCCGGACCCCGGTTCAGGCAATAGGTCAGCCGCACGGCGGCCCCGAACAATAAAAGCGCGCCCCCCTGATGCAGCACGGCCAAGGCGACCGGCACCCCCCACAGCAAGGTGGCAACCCCCAAGGCCAATTGCAAGGCCAGCGCAAGCAGCGTCAGACGCAGCGCCTGGCGGGCGGGCGGAGCCGTTTCGGAGTGCTCCAGATGCGGCATTCTGAACCATAACCCCACCAGCAGAAGCGTAATCAGATAGGCCCCGATGCGGTGATCGAATTGCACCGTCACCACGTTCTCGAACACATTAAGCCAACCCGGGCTTAGATCGGCCAGTTCGGGCGGCAGCCAGTATTCGTTCATCATGGGGAAGGTATTGTAGACAAGGCCCGCGTCCAGACCGGCAACCAAGGCGCCCGAGCAGACCTGCAGAAAAATCATCGTAAGGATCAGCCAGGACCAGATCCGCCCTTCCCGCGGGCTTGAGCGGAGGGGAGGCTGTTTCGCAAGCAAATCCAGGGCCGCCCAAATTAGGCCGGCAAAAATTACGAACGCCATGCCCAGATGCACCGTCAGGCGATAGTGGCTGACGTCGGGCTGGTCCACCAGTCCGCTTTTGACCATCCACCAACCGATCAGCCCTTGCAAACCGCCGGCGATAAACAGCCCGAACAGGACCGCCCACCGCCGCCGTTCAATACGGCCGCTGGCCAAGAACCACAAAAACGGCACCGCGAAGACCAGACCAATGGCGCGGCCCAAAACACGGTGGTAATACTCGAAATAGAAAATGCCCTTGAATTCGGACAGGGTCATGCCTTGATTGATTTTCCGGTATTCGGGAAATGCCTTGTAACGTTCGAACACCTCTTGCCAGGCCACCTCGCCCACGGGTGGCAAAATACCCATCAAAGGCTGCCACTGCACCATGGAGAGACCGGAATGGGTCAACCGCGTGGCCCCGCCCAGCAGCACCATAGCAGCCACCATCGCCGCCACCACCAGCAACCAGACCGCGACCAGCGGGCGCGCCTGGATGGCCCGCGCCAGTCTTTGATCTGATCTCTGTTCAGTATTCATTATTGTCTTTTTTACAACGTGTTATCGAATATATCTAATCTATAATATCAAAATAAAAAAGGGGACGGACCCACCCGGGACCGCCCCCTTTTTCACGGATTATGGTAGTGGTCGGAGCGAGTGGATTCGAACCACCGACCCCCACACCCCCAGTGTGATGCGCTACCAGGCTGCGCTACGCTCCGACAAAATCACGACCAGCCCATGCGGGCCCGGCGCGAATACCGGTGGAATATAACGGCCATGACCGAACGAGACAATTGCTATCACACGCGGAATCAGATTTTTGTTCCCGGCGGGCGTAAAATATCCCGTAATTCACCGAGTTCAGCGGCCAAATGCAAAAGCTTGCCCCGTTGCGCGGTTGACAGAGCATCACGCCCAGCGCCATTGCCAGGCGCGGCCCGGGCCTCCACCCGCACGCTCTCCGACAGGGGTACATCCGGCCCACGCTCGCCAGTGGCGCCCGCCGGCTGGACGCCGCTTTGGCGCCGGGTCCGGGCGGCCGCCACGCCGGCCGCGCCCGATGTGCCCGACCCCGATAGGGAGCGCCCGGATTCCATGATGGATTTTGAGCCAATTTCGCGCAGTAATTTCTGCACGCCCTTGATGGTATAGCCATCGGAATAGAGTAAATGGCGAATGCCGCGCAACAAGTCCACGTCTTCAGGCCGGTAATAACGCCGGCCACCGCCACGTTTCAGCGGCTTGACCTGGGAAAACTTACTCTCCCAGAACCGCAGGACGTGTTGTGGAACCTCTAAATCCGTCGCCACTTCGCTGATCGTGCGGAACGCACCCGGCGCCTTGCTCCGTCTACGCCTTTCAGGGGCGCTGCCCACGGTCTCTACCATGGCCTCATCGATCCAGAGCAATTTTCAATCATTCGGGCGCGTCCCGGACGTAGTTGCCGCGGCCCAAGTGATTGGTTCAACTGCTCTTTTCTCAAGAGTCCGGGCATGTTTAAAATGAACATGCTCTAGTCGTCCGTGCCGAAGGTGGCGGCGGCGGGCGAACCGCTCAAATTCCGATTGACCTGCTCTTTCAGCACATGGCTGGGGCGAAAGACCAAAACACGGCGCGGTGCAATCGGCACCTCTTCGCCGGTTTTGGGATTTCTGCCAATGCGTCCGCCCTTTTGCCGAACAGAAAAACTGCCGAAAGATGAGACTTTTACAGTCTCTCCCTCAACCAAACTGTCACATATTTCGGCCAGTACGGACTCGACCAATTGGGCTGATTCATTGCGCGAAAGGCCGACCTCTTGGTACACGGCCTCGCTCAATTGCGCTCGTGTTACAGTATTGCCTGCCACAGACCATCCCCTCGTTCCGTCAGGGGCGAAAACGTAGCAAATTGGAAGTTTGCAGTCAATATCAAAGGGATGCGGGGCGCAGTTTAAGTAATATGATGATTCCCGCCACATGTGGCCCTGAATTGAAAGAAGGGCGCACCGCGTACAGACCCTGGGATTGTGGCTGGATGCGCCTGTAGGGCCTACCAGCGGGCCAGCACGGCGCCCCATGTGAAGCCACCGCCCATGGCCTCCATCAAGATGACATGGCCCTGTTTGATGCGTCCGTCCGAGACCGCCTCGTTCAAGGCCAATGGCACGGATGCGGCCGAGGTATTGCCATGTTCACCCACGGTCAGCACGATTTTTTCCGCGGGCAGTTTCAATTTTTTCGCCGTGTGATCAATGATCCGCTGGTTGGCCTGATGGGGCACCAGCCAATCAATGGCCTCGGGCTCCATATTGTTGGCTTCCAGGGCCTCGATCACGACACTGGTCAGGTTGCCGACCGCATGGCGAAAGACCTCGCGCCCCCGCATGCGCAAAAAACCCGCCGTACCCGTGGAAGAGGGACCACCATCCACATACAGCATGTCATGATGGCGGCCATCGGCATGCAGGTGGGTCGACATGATGCCGCGCTGTTCACATCCCGCACCTTCAATCGTATCCTCGGCCCGCAATACAACGGCGCCCGCGCCGTCACCAAACAACACGCAGGTGGTGCGGTCCTCCCAATCAAGAATACGGGAGAAGGTTTCAGCCCCGATGACCAAAACATTACGGGCCTGGCCCGCCTTGATGAAGTTATCCGCCACGGCCAAGGCATAAATGAAACCGGAGCAAACCGCCTGAACATCGAACGCCGGAATACCAGCCACGCCGAGCCTGGCCTGTACCTTGGTCGCGGTGGCGGGAAAGGTCTCATCCGGCGTGGCCGTCGCCAGGACGATCAAATCCAACTCGGTGGCGGCCAGGCCAGCGGATGCCAGGGCATCCACCGCGGCATTATATGCCAGATCCGAGGTTAGCTCGCCGTCGGCGGCGATATGGCGATTGGAAATGCCCGTGCGGGCCACGATCCATTCGTCCGAGGTATCAATCTTGGTTGCCAGTTCTTCGTTACTGAGACTGCGTTGCGGCAAATACCCACCGCATCCTATGAAAACTGACTTCATCATTGTCTTGGCATGCTCTACCGAGCCACGGCCCGGTCTTGTGTTTCGTCCGGCTTTTTATCAGAATCGGTGAAGTGTGCCATATCCGCGGTGATGCGGCCAACTAGATCATCCGCCACCATATCCACCGCCAGTCCGATCGCCGTTGCGAACCCTACATCGTCCATGCCGCCATGGCTTTTTACGCTGACGCCGTTCAGACCCAACAGGACGCCGCCGTTATGATGACGCGGATCGATACGATCGCGCAGGGCCTTCATGGACGGTTTCGCCAACAGATAGCCCAACCTGGACAGCGTGGATTGACGAAACGCCGTGCGCAGGAATTGCGAGAACAAATTCGCCGTCCCTTCCATGGTCTTCAACGCCACATTGCCGGTAAACCCGTCGGTGACGATGACGTCCGTCGTACCCTTGGCGATGTCAGTGCCTTCGATGAAGCCGTGAAACCGCAGGGGAAGATCCGCCTGGTTCAGAACCGCGGCCGCGCCCTTGACGGCCTCGTTTCCCTTCATCTCTTCCTCGCCGACGTTCAGCAGGCCGACCGTGGGGCGCGGCAAGCCAAGAATGGTCCGTGCGAAGGCCGCGCCCATGATGGCGAACTGCACCAGATTGTCCTGATCGCATTCAACATTGGCGCCCAGATCAAGCATCACGCTTTCACCGCGCAGCGTGGGCAGGCAACTACAAATTGCCGGCCGGTCGATGCCGTTCATGGTCTTTAGGGCGAATTTCGACATGGCCATCAACGCGCCCGTGTTGCCGGCGGAAACGACCCCGCCCGCCTCGCCATCGACAACAGCGTTGATGGCCAGGCGCATACTGGATTGCCGGCCCTGACGCAGGGCAATGCTCGGGCGGTCGGTGGATTTAACCTGGATATCCGTATGCCGCACCTCCACCACATCGCGCAAGGCGCGGTGGCGGGCAAGCAGCGGCGCAATCTCGGTCTCGTCACCAAACAACAGAAACTGTATATTGGGATGACGCTCGCGCGCCAACGCAGCCCCGTCAACCACCATGTTCGGGGCGGCATCGCCCCCCATGGCGTCCAGGGATATCGTTATGTTAGGCGTCACGGGCGTCTACCGGGCGCTGCGAGGTCAAGGTCAAGCGGCACTGGACGGTTCGCTGACCTCGCGATCATTGTAATAGCCGCAGGCCGAACAAACATGGTGCGGCCGCTTCAACTCGCCACAATTTTGGCACTCGGCAAAGGCCGACGGCTTCAGCGCATCGTGGGAGCGGCGCTGACCGCGGCGCGAGGTGGAGATTTTCTTCTTAGGTACAGCCATAGCTTCACATTTTCATCCAAGTTATTGGGGAACTCCCGGCTATCTAGAGCTGGGTTGTCCCCCTTCGTCACCAACATTCTTTTCGCAATTCAACCACGAATAATCGTCAAGACCATCCGCCAAAAATTTCGTCACCCGATCTCGTCACAACCGGTTAAGCCGTGCCTTAACCTTGCTCGCCATGCCGCCATTGCTTCAGCGCGGCAAAGGGGTTCTCCCGCTCAAGACCGTCATCCCCCCCAACGCCATCGGGCCGGCCACGCCGGGCACCTTGTTGCTCCCCCCGTGGATCGCCGGATTGTTGACCCGGCTCCTGCACCCCATCTGTTTCGACCGTGCCGGCTTGTTCCAGGCCGGCTTCGGCAATAAGCGCCTGTCCATCTATCCCCAGGGTACGCGGATACGGATCTAGGGAAAGTGATAGATGCTGCACGACCAGTTCACCAACATCAAGCCGGCCTTCATCCAAAGGTTCGACGGGATCATCACCGAATGGATCCACGTAGACCTCGCCCTCCGCGCCGTTCCCCTTCGCGCCCCGCTTTCCGCCCTGTTTTTGGCCCGATTGCCCGCCTTCGCAAAGTATGGAAAAGCGATCCGCGACCCTGCCCGCAACGGCTTCCAAAGACACGACACAGGATTGTACCACATTCGCCGAAAAATCAACATTCAGCCGCACCAAACCCACAGCCGTCCGTCGCAAGGACACTTTCGCCAACAGGTTGGTGACAGCCAAAATGCCCAGCCGCCCGGCCAACGCGGCGCATTCATCCGCATCCGCGCGCAGCACAATAGCCGTGCCGTCGGCGTCAATCGCGTCGACTTGCACGGGGCGGCTAAATTCCGGCATTGCCCGTGGCTCGGTCAACGCAATTTCTCCAATGTCGTGGTTGGCAATTTCGGGCGCCACCAACTCCCGGTTAAGATAAAGGGGGCGTCGGCGCGGGCGCAAAATAGGGACATCGAATTCAACGGTCAACGCCTTTTCCGGGCCAAGGCGCGAATAATATTTCGCCGGACAGTATTTCACCCTCGGGGATCGTTGCCATATGCGCGGCCTGGCAACGCAAATATTCGGCCAGGGCCACGAGATGGGCCCGATTTGGGTTTACGGTACCGAACAGATTACGCTCTAGCGCATCGCGCAAAACCTCATCCTGCCCCGCCATGCCTTCGTCATAAGCTGCCACGCGGCCATAAAACGACTTGGCCATATGCTTGACCCGCTTGCCCACGGCAATATCGGAGACGCCCATTTCCCGCAAGGAACGGTCCATATCGCCGAACATGGCATCGAACAAGGCCTGGGCAATATCGCCGGCGCGGGCGGCGGTCTCGGGCCGATCATCACCTTGCGCCAATTTATTGAGGGGCTGCAGCAATAAATAGACATGCATGACGATAAGGTCGAAACGTCCGTCCACGGAATCGGGCACCCCATGATCGGCATAAAACATCGGCTGGCGCGCCTGGGCGACGGCGGCGAGATACAATTCATGCGCCACATCCCCGCCCCGGTCCCGCCGGCGAAACCAATTCCTCACCTTATCAACTCCCTTCCCTGGAACATGTTCATTTAAAACATGTCCGGACTCGTAATAGCAGAGCAATTGAAAATTGCCCTTGATCCCCGCCAGCATCGGATTGACCCGCATTGACAACGATGGCATGTTCCCCGCCGATGCTCAGACACTTTATACACCAATCAAATCCTTTAAGGAGACGCATGCGCCGGGTTTTCGCCGTGGCGGCCCTCGGCGCCATGATGGCGCTGGGGAGCTGTTCGCCTATTCATAACAGCCATGGTTTTATCCCCGACGATGAGATTGTCGCGAAATTGCGCCCTGGGGTACATGATCGCGATTCGGTCACCTCGCTGTTCGGCTCACCGTCGTCCGTGGCTGATTTTAACGGAGAGACGTGGCTGTATGTGAAGCGGGAATCGGCACATATCGCATTCTTTGAAGAAGAGGTATTGGACCAGGCCGTTTTGGCCGTTCGCTTCGACAAAAACGGACTTGTGACCAGCGTCGAGCGGTTTGCCATGGCGGACGCCAAAACGCTGGTCACCGTTGAGCGGAAAACCCCGACCAGGGGCCGGGAAATTACCGTCATCGAACAGCTATTCGGCAATATCGGCCGTTTCTCCAACCAGGGCGCAAAATAAAAAAAACCCCGCCGACAGCCGCCGACGGGGTTTTCCTAGAGCATTTCCGAATTGGAAATGCCCCGATTCTTAAAAATAGAGCAGTTTTTCCAATCACTTAGAATCACTTCGTGATTCACATTAAATCGGAACTGCTCTAGTTCGATGTTGATAGCTTGATAAGTCGCAACTAGTTCCAATGCGCCAGAACACCAAGCAGCAACAATGCCATGATATTGGTGATCTTGATCATCGGGTTCACGGCGGGCCCGGCGGTGTCCTTGTAGGGATCGCCGACCGTATCGCCGGTGATGGCCGCCTTGTGGGTTTCCGAACCCTTGCCGCCAAGATTGCCGTCCTCGATATATTTCTTGGCATTGTCCCAAGCGCCGCCGCCAACCGTCATGGAGATCGCCAGATATAACCCGGTGACGATCACGCCCAGCAACATGGCGCCAACGGCGGCGAAAGCTTCACTCTTGCCGCCGACCGCCACCATGAGGAAATAGAGCGCGATGGGGGCGAGCACCGGCAGCAGGGAGGGGAGGATCATTTCCTTGATCGCGGCCTTGGTCAGCAAATCAACGGTGCGGCCATAATCAGGCTTGGAGGTTCCCTTCATGATGCCCGGATCATTGGCGAACTGGCTGCGAACCTCTTCCACAACCGTGCCCGCGGCCCGGCCAACAGCCGTCATGGACATGGCGCTGAACAGGAAGGGCAATAGACCGCCGAAGATCAGGCCAACCACCACATAGGGATTGGACAGGGCGAAATCGACCGTCACGCCCTTGAAATATGTGTATTGATCGGAATTGGCCGCGAAGAACTTCAGATCCTCGGTATAGGCCGCGAACAGCACCAAGGCACCCAGGCCGGCGGAGCCGATGGCATAGCCCTTGGTTACCGCCTTTGTGGTGTTGCCGACGGCGTCCAGGGCGTCCGTGGTCTTGCGGACTTCTTCTTCCATGTCCGCCATCTCGGCAATGCCGCCGGCATTATCGGTCACCGGGCCATAGGCGTCCAAGGCCACGACCATGCCGGCCAGGGCCAGCATCGTGGTCACCGCGATGGCAATGCCCATCAGACCAGCCAGGTTAAACGTAATCAGAATGCCGGCCATAATAATGATGGCTGGGATCGCCGTTGATTCCATGCCAATGGCCAGGCCTTGAATGACGTTGGTGCCATGGCCCGTGGTCGAAGCTTTCGCGACGCTGCGCACGGGGCGGTAATCGGTAGCGGTGTAGTATTCGGTCACCCAAATCAACAGCCCCGTCACCGCCAGGCCGACAAGGCCGCAGCCGAATAGATTCAAGCCCGTGAACCCCTTGTCGCCGATCTCCCCCATGCCCAAGATCCACGCGGTCACCGGATAGAGCACGATCGCGGAAAGTACGGCGGAGACGATGAAACCTTTGTACATGGCGCCCATGATATTGTTGGAGGCGCCCAGCTTGACGAAGAAGGTGCCGATCACGGAGGTGATGATGCAGGCGCCGCCAATGACCAGGGGATACAGCATCATCTTGCCGGACAGTTCCGCATCACCGGCAAAAAAGATCGAGGCCAGGACCATGGTGGCGACAATGGTCACCGCATAGGTCTCGAACAAATCGGCCGCCATCCCGGCGCAGTCGCCGACATTGTCGCCCACGTTATCGGCGATGGTGGCGGGATTGCGGGGGTCATCCTCGGGGATGCCCGCCTCGATCTTGCCGACCAAATCACCGCCCACGTCGGCGCCCTTGGTGAAGATGCCGCCGCCCAGACGGGCGAAGATGGAGATCAGCGAAGCGCCAAAGCCCAAACCGACCAGCGGGTCGATCAGGTCTCGGCCCTGGACCCCCATGTTCAACAGGGTCGCATAGGTCACCGAAACCGCCAACAGGGCCAGGCCGGCCACCAGCATGCCGGTAACGGCGCCCGACTTAAAGGCGATTTCCAGGCCCTTGGCCAGGCTTTTACGGGCGCCCTCGGCGGTGCGTACGTTCGCCCGGACGGAAACATTCATGCCAATATAGCCCGCCGCGCCGGACAGCACCGAGCCGACCAGAAAGGACAGAGCGACGGAAATATTGAAGAGAAACAGCAAAATGATGAAAATCACCACGCCAACCGCGCCAATGGTCAAGTACTGGCGGTTAAGATAGGCCTTGGCGCCGATTTGCACGGCCCTTGAGATTTCCTGCATGCGCTCGTTACCGGCGCTTTCGGACAACACCGAGCGTACCGCCCAGATACTGTAAAGTAGTGCGATAAATCCGCACACGATGGCAAAAGCCAATCCCGCTGACATAGGTTACTTCCTCTTTGCTGGATCTTGTCGAATAGGTGGTCTTAGTGAATTATGGGTCAAAATACCCTGCATATCCGCCCTGGAGCGTAAATGCGCGCGATAAATGCCAGAGAAGCGGCGGAAACGCAACCGATGCCTTGAACATGGCGGGAAT
>JAPYPT010000445.1 GCA_029937535.1 Alphaproteobacteria bacterium | reverse complement strand
CGGGAACCAGATACCGCCGAGATGGGGCCAACCGTCGTTAATTCTCCGCCGCCATGTTTCGCACTGTTCCGCTTCAACGGGAGGCCCGTGGGGAAACAAATAACGCCCCACATCCGGGTCCATGTTCATGGCGACCAGAAACTCCAGGTCATCCAGTTTCCAACGGCGCAGACGCAAACGTTCCGTCGTGAATTCAGGCTGCATGCGCCGAAGGCAAAGCGCTGCCGGAAATCTGGCAGCGCCACAAAATGCGCCGGTGGCTGGGGTCAAAAGCATCCCGGCGATGCAGGGTGGAGCGGTTGTCCCAGATCAACACATCGCCCGGTTGCCAGTTATGGGTATAGGTAAAGTCGGCGCCGATACAATAGTCCCATAGCCTATCCAGCAACGCCTCGCTGTCCGCCAGTTCCATATCCTTGATGTAGGCATTGGTGCGCCGGCCAAGAAACAAAGCCTCGCGGCTGGTCTCGGGATGTTCAATAACCATGGGGTGCACGGCGCCCGGCGCCTGGCGCACATCCGTGACGTCAGCCATGCCCTTGCGCAACTCGCCGGCGGATGTGTAGGAGGAATTATGCAGGGCGCGCCGGTGGTCGATTTCCGAACGCAGATCCGCCGGCATTTTGTCCCAGGCCCGGTACATATTCGCAAACCAGGTATTGGCGCCATACGGAGGCACCTCGTGGCCATAAAGCACCGAGGCGGTGGGCGGGATATCCAGATATGTCATGTCGGAGTGCCATTCCGCCTCGCCGTCGCCCAATGCGCCGATGGCCTTGCCGTCCTCGATGACGTTGGAAATGATCCACATATCCTTGGCTTCGTCGGCCCCGGAATCGGCGCGCAGGTCTTTTTCGCTGCCCGGTGGCGGCTCCAACGGCCCAAAGCGGGCGGCGAAGGCAGTCAGTTGTTCCGGCGTCAGGGTCTGGCCCCGGAACAACAACATGCAATGATCCAGCCAAGCCTGACGGACGGCCGTAAAGGCCTCGGCATCAAGGCCCGCGGCCAAGTCGACGCCATCAACCTGGGCGCCGATAGCAGCGTTGAGTGGGGTAATTTGCATCGCAGGGTTCCTTTCATCCACCGCCAATCATCATGGCCGAATTAGGGCCAAACTTCCATCAATAGATCCACCGTATCGGGGTCCTTCGCAACCGCCGGCTTGCCCGCGGGCTGGACGCGCGGTATCAGATGACCCTCATGGCATTGTCCCTCTCCGCACTATTTTTGAACGCATTCGTGGCCGCGACGATTTTGCCGGCCGCCTCCGAAGTGATGCTTTGGGTCATCATCGCCAACGATCCGGCGCTGTTGTGGCCGGCCATCGCCGTGGCCTCGGCCGGCAACACGGCCGGCGCCGTGGTCAATTGGCTGTTGGGGCGCTACCTGGCGCGGTTCTCCACGCGGCGATGGTATCCCCTGACACAGAAGCAGCAGGAACGCGCCGGGGCATGGTTTCAGCGCTTTGGCCTGTGGACACTGCTGTTCGCCTGGCTGCCCGTGGTCGGCGACCCCTTGACGGTCGTGGCCGGCGTCTTGAGGGTCAGATTTTCAGCCTTCCTGCTCCTTGTCGCGGTAGGTAAGACCGGGCGCTATGTCATCATCGCGATGCTGGCGAGCCAGGGCATTTTGTCCTAACCGCAATACCTACTCCGCCGCCGGCGAGGGCACGCCGTCGGGGGGCCAAGCGGCGACGCCGTCTTCAAGCGGGATATTCAGACTTTTCAACATGATGGAGAAGGTATTCCAGTTACAGATCGCCGCCACAAGCTCCAGGCGTTCCTCGTGGCTGGGAAGGTGGGCGGCGCAGGCCCGCCAACTGGCCTCGCCGACCGCGCCGTTGTCCAGCACATCGTCGGTGGCGGCGATCACCGCCAATTCGGCCGCGCCCAGACAGGTGGCGTTGGCGGGGTCCCGGACAGCCAAGGTTTCCTCTTCCGTCAGGCCGATGCGCAACGCCACCGGCCAATGTTGGGTCCATTCGTAGAGGGCGCCCGTGCGCCAGCCGATGCGCATGATGATCAATTCCCGCAGGCGGTCATCCAGCTTGTTGCCCCGGTACAACAACATCGCCAATTGCTTGGCCACGACGCCGGCCAACGTGGGATGCTGGGACATGATGCGGAAGACGTTCAAGCCCGACATGGTGGACGGAACCCCGACCTCCTTGCCAATGGCGCGGGCCTCGTCCTCCTCCAGCATGGGTACTCTTGGTTCGCCACCTTCTAAGACTTCGGCCATGGGTCTGTACTCCTGTGTTAAAACGGTTGCCGCAAGGTGCCGCCTTCCGGGCCGGGAGACAACAAAAAACTAACACGCGTTAGAATAAAAATAAGTTAGAATGCCGCTACATTCGGGACAGCAGGAGAGACATTCATGGCGCAACGAACCAGCCTGGCC
>JAPYPT010000141.1 GCA_029937535.1 Alphaproteobacteria bacterium | reverse complement strand
TGCTCGACGTGCTCGCCGGCGACGGACGGGCGCGCTTCGTGGCGGTGGCGATCCCCATCGGGCTGTTGGGTCTATGGCGGGACTTCACCAAGGGCGCCATCCCGGTCCTGACCTGGGGCGGCCTGCGGGGCGGTATCTCGGTCGCCCTGGCGCTGTCCCTGCCGGCGGGTACGGAGAAAGATGCCATCGTCACGGTTTGCTATGCCGTCGTGGTCTTTTCAATATTGGTACAGGGCATGACCATCGGCCGGCTGGTGGCTTGGGTGGTTCCGGCCCAGGACGAGGTCTCGGGACATGACTGAAGCGGGCCGCAGGGTTGAAGTCATCGAAAAACGCACGTTGTATCAGGGCTATAGCCGGCTTTATGAATACCGCCTGCGCCATAGCCTGCACGAAGGCGGCATGAGCGCGGAGATTACCCGCGAGGTGATGGCGCGGGGGCATGCGGTCTTTGTCCTGCCCTACGATCCCGTGCGGGACGAAGTCGTGATGATCGAACAATTCCGCATCGGTCCCTTCGCCAATGGGGATCATGCATGGTCCCTTGAAAGTGTTGCCGGCATGATCGAGGAGGGCGAGGAACCCGAAGCTGTCGCCCGCCGTGAAGCGCGGGAGGAAGCCGGCCTGGAACTGGGTGAGATAATCCACGCCTATGATTGCCACACATCACCCGGCGCCGTGTCCGAACATATCTCCATCTACTGCGCCCACGTCGATGCTAGCACGGCCGGCGGCATCCACGGCGTCAAGGCGGAGGGCGAAGATATCAAGGTGATTGTCATGGGGTTCGAGGATATCATGCAGGCCCTGGACGATGGCCGCATCAACGTCGGGCCGGTCATCGTTGCGGTGCAATGGCTGGCGATGCATCGGGATGAAATTCGAGAGCGCTGGCGGACATAAATTACATCCATGTTTTGTGATTAAATGCCATTCACTTGTCCGATTTGGGCAAACGGCATACTCTGCCGAAAATCATCAAATTCGGTCTCGGAGTAGAACATGGACGTACGTCAGGGATTCATCGACAGCATCGGCAACACGCCGCTCATCCGGCTGAAAAAGGCGTCCGAGCAGACCGGCTGCGAGATCTATGGCAAGGCGGAATTCCTCAATCCCGGCGGTTCGGTCAAGGACCGGGCCGCCCTGGCCATCGTCAAGGCGGCGGAGGAACGGGGCGAATTGAAACCGGGCGGCATTATTGTCGAGGGCACGGCGGGCAACACCGGCATTGGCCTGGCCCTGGTGGCCAATGCACGGGGCTATAAGACGGTCATCGTCATACCGGAAACCCAGACCCAGGAAAAAAAGGACATGCTGATCATGTGCGGCGCCGACCTGCGCCAGGTCCCCGCCCTGCCCTATCGCGACGACAACAACTACATCAAATATTCCGGCCGCCTGGCCGAAGAAATTGCCGCCTCCCACCCGGAAGGCGCCATCTGGGCGAATCAATTCGACAACGTGGATAACCGCCAGGGCCACTACGAAACCACGGGACCGGAAATTTGGCGGCAAACGGAGGGCAAGGTGGACGGCTTTATCTGCGCCGTGGGCTCGGGCGGCTCTCTGGCCGGGATCGCCCAATATCTGCGGGAACAAAACCCCGCCGTCACCATTGGCCTGGCCGACCCGCCCGGCGCGGCGCTGTACAATTACTATGCCAACGGAGAGTTGAAGGCGGAAGGGTCTTCGATCACCGAAGGCATCGGTCAGGGCCGGATCACCGCGAATTTGGAAGGCTTGAAGGTCGACAAACCGTATCGGATTCCCGACGAGGACGCCTTGCGGATCGCCTTCGGTCTGATTATCGAGGAAGGCCTGGTTTTAGGCTCCTCTTCCGGCGTCAATGTGGCGGGCGCCATTCGCCTGGCCCAGGAAATGGGACCGGGCCACACCATTGTGACCTTGCTTTGCGATGGCGCCCAGCGTTATCAAAGCAAGATGTTCAATGTTGCTTTCCTGAAAGAAAAAGGCCTGCCCGTTCCAAGCTGGATGGGCTAGCTGAGATATGAGGCGCCAATGACCGAATTGCTGTTCCGCGACGACCCCTATGCCAAAAGCTGCGAAGCCACAATCACCGCGGTCAACGACCGCGGCGGCATCGAATTGGACCGTACGGTATTTTATCCCACGGGCGGCGGACAGCCGGGCGATACGGGCACCTTGCGTCTCGCCGATGGCCGTGAAATCTCCATTGCCACGACGATCAAGGGCGAGGGCGCGGATGACGTTATCCATGTTGCCGCCGAGGGTCAGGATCCGCCCGCCCCGGGATCGGCGGTGACCGCATCGATCGATTGGGAGACGCGGCATAGGCTGATGCGCATTCATACCTGCCTGCACCTGCTCTCATCGGTCGTGGAATACCCGGTCACGGGCGGGCAGATCAGCGACGGCCGGGGCCGCCTGGACTTCGATATGCCCGAAATGACCGTGGAAAAAGACGCCATCACCGCCCGTCTGAACGAGTTGATCCAGGAAGGTCATGCGGTCAATGTGGGCTGGATCAGCGACGAGGATCTGGCCGCGCAGCCGGAATTGGTCAAGACCATGTCGGTGCAGCCACCCATGGGCCAGGGCCGGGTCCGCCTGATCGACGTGGATGGCTGTGATCTGCAGCCCTGCGGCGGCACCCATGTCGCCAACACTTCGGAAATCGGCGCGGTGCGGGTCCGCAAGATTGAGAAAAAAGGCCGCCAAAACCGTCGTGTATCAATCGAATTCGTATAGTATTGTCAATTGCTTGAATGTTTTTTCTGAGGTAAAAGATGAATAATTCGCCAACGGTGTCGACTGAATGGCTGGCCGACAACCTGGACAGCGTACGGGTGCTGGACGGATCATTCTATTTGCCGGCGGAAAAGCGCGACGCGGAGGCGGAATTCGCCAACGCCCACATACCCTCCGCCCAGCGTTTTAATATCGATGTTGTGTGCTCTCCGGGGGGTGATCTGCCGCATATGTTTCCCGACGGCAAGGCCTTCGCCGATGCGGTCGGCGCCATGGGGATTGGCAATAACGACAGGGTGATTACCTACGATGGCGGAAAACTGACGGGGGCCTGCCGGGTCTGGTGGATGTTCCGGGCCTTCGGTCACGCAAAAGTTGCGGTCCTGGACGGTGGTTTCGGCAAATGGCAAACGGAAGGCCGGGCGGTTGAAAGCACGCTCGCCACCCCGCCCGCCGCCAGCTTTTACGCGGATTACCAACCGGACATGGTGCGCTCCATCGAACATATGCTGAGCCTGATCAAACAGGGCGGCGAGACCCAGATTATCGATGCCCGCGGTGCGGGCCGATTCGACGGCACGGCCGCGGAACCCCGCGCTGGCCTGCGCTCGGGACATATACCGGGCTCTCATAATCTACCCTACGATAAACTACTGAACAGCGACGGCACCTTGCAGGCGCCCGACCAATTGCGGGCACTGTTCACCGGCGCCGGCGTGGATTTGGACCGGCCCGTGGTGACATCCTGCGGCTCCGGCGTCTCGGCGGCGGTATTATTGCTTGGCCTGGCCGCCTTGGGCCACGGGGCAAATACCCTGTACGACGGCAGTTGGTCCGAATGGGGCAGCCGCGACGACACGCCGGTCGTGACCTAGCCGCCATGAAAGTGCGCAACTTCGAAAGCGCCGATGAAAGCGCCGTCATTGAATTGTGGCGGCGCACGGGTCTGCTGCAAAACCCTTTGAATGACCCAGCCAAGGATATTGCCTTTTGCCTCGCCGGCGGACATGGCGAAATTCTGATCCTTGAAGATGACGGCAAGGTGGTGGCAACGGCAATGGTAGGGCAAGACGGCCATCGCGGCTGGATCTATTACGTCGCCGTCGATCCGGCCCGCCAGGGACAGCATTTGGGCCAGCGCATTGTGAGCGCGGCGGAGGCACGCCTCAAGACCCAAGGGGTGCCAAAGGCTCACTTGATGATCCGCGGCAGCAATACCCAAGTGGTTGGCTTCTATCAGCGCCAGGGTTATCGTGTGGAGCCGATCACCACCATGAGCCGGCGCCTGGACGGCAATGCCCTGCCCGTGGGCCATCAGATGGACGATGATCCGGTTATCGTCACCTACCTGGAAATGACCGCGCGTCCCGCCTTGCCCCAAGTAGTGCCAAAGGCGCGGAACCACGCTCTCATGGGGGCCCACGACATCACCGTCGGCTTTTACCGTTATCTCTACGACGCGGTGGGCCGACCCTGGTACTGGACCGACCGCAAAAAGCTTTCTGACGAGGAACTGGCGGCGATCATCCAGGACCAGGCGGTGGAAATCTACGTGCTTTACGTGGGCGGCGCACCGGCGGGGTTCTATGAACTGGACGCACGGGACGAATCAACAGTAGAACTGGCCTATTTCGGAATCATGCCGAATTATATTGGCATGGGCCTTGGCCCCTATCTTTTGGTTCAAGCAATCGAGATGATGTGGCAGAAGGAACCCGAACGGGTCATCGTCAACACCTGCACCCTGGACCATCCCAAGGCCCTGCCCCTCTATCAGCGCATGGGCTTCCACCCTTACGACCGCAGGGAAGTGCCGGCCCCCTGGCAGGACCCGGATAATATTTTGGACTTTGCGTAAGCGTTAATGGGACAGGATCTGGCTCAGGAACAGCTGGGTTCGGTCGGATTGCGGGTTGTTGAAAAATTCATGGGGTTCGTTCTGCTCGACGATTTCGCCCTCATCCATGAAAATCACCCGGTCCGCGATGGTTTTGGCAAAACCCATTTCGTGGGTCACCACGATCATGGTCATACCGGTGTCGGCAAGTTCGACCATGACGTCGAGGACCTCCTTGATCATCTCGGGGTCCAGCGCCGAGGTCGGCTCGTCGAACAGCATAATTTTTGGTTTCATGCAGAGCGAACGGGCGATGGCCACGCGCTGTTGCTGGCCACCCGAGAGCTGGCCGGGGTATTTGTCCGCCTGCTCCGGAATCTTGACACGTTCGAGATATTCCATGGCCAATTGTCGCGCCTCGACCTTGGGTATCTTGCGCACCCAGATCGGCCCCAGGGTAAGGTTTTCAAGGATGGATAGGTGTGGAAACAGATTGAAGCTCTGAAAAACCATGCCGACTTCACTGCGGATTTGGTCGATATTCTTGAGGTTCTTATCCAACGTCATACCATCGACGATGATGTCACCTTGTTGAGTTTCTTCCAGGCGGTTGATACAGCGGATCAGGGTCGATTTGCCCGACCCGGAAGGACCGCAGACGACAATCCGCTCGCCCTTGTGAACCACCAGATCGATATCTTTCAGGACATGGAATTGTCCGTACCATTTGTTGACCTGGTTAAGCTCGATTATGACCTCGGTCGATGCGGCGGAGGCCAATTGGCTTTGGGTTTCCTGCGCCTCGGTGGTTGTCATTCTTCTCCCCCCCGGTCTAGCCGGATCAACGATTGGCCCCGGCCGAAAGTTTCACTTCCAGGTGCCGGCTGTATTTCGACATGATGAAGCAGATGATGAAGAACAGCAGGGCGCCAAACAACAATGGCTCCTTGTGCAGCCCGCGCCAGGGCACATCCTGGCTGATCGAACGCAGCATACCCAAAATGTCGAACAGCCCGATGATCGACACCAGGGTGGTGTCCTTCAGCAATCCGATAAAGCTGCCGACGATGTTCGGGATCATATGCTTCAGGGCCTGAGGCATGACGACCAGCCCCATCGTGCCCCAATAGCCGAGGCCAATGGTGTGCGCAGCTTCGTACTGGCCCATGGGAATGGCCTGCAGGCCGGCGCGCACGGTCTCGGCCATATAACAGGCGGAAAACAGACACACCGCGATAGTGACTTGAACCAGTTTGTTGAGGACAAAGCCTTCGGGCATGAACAACGGGAACATGGTCGTCGCCATGAAAAGTATGGTGATCAACGGCACCGAACGGAAGAGTTCGATGAACGAGGTGCTCAGCACCCTGATCACCGGAAGCCTGGATCGCCGGCCCAGGGCCAGGATGATGCCTCCCGGCAATGCGGAGGTGATGCCGATACCCGATATCACCAGCGTCAAGAACATCCCGCCCCATTTGGTCCAGGGCACGACTTCAACGGTCCAGCCCATTTGCAAAAGGAAGACGACGACGAAGGCCGCAGCCAGAATGGCGAGAAGGGTGTTGCGCTGGTTCTGGTCGGAAGCGTCGGTCTTGCCCAATAACCGGGTCAAATTTTCGGGCAGGCCACCACCGCTGAACACGCCAATAATCGTGTGCAGGGTATTGCCGATCAGGCAGATAATTGCGCCCGACACAACGACCTGCATGAAAATGCCCTTGTCGCCGCCCGCAAACAGGTATCCGGCAAGAAAAGGATAGAGGAACACCGTGGACAGGCCGATGAATATCTTATTCTTAACCCGGGGCAACCAAAGCGGCGCCATCCACACGACCAATAACAAACCGCCAAGATTGACCCGCCACAGCTCGGGCCTCGGATAGCGGCCATAGAATATGTTTTCAAGCCACTGAATAACGCCGGCCCAACAGGCGCCATCTTTGCTGATCTTGAAACATTCCCGCCGGTTCTCGGCCACCCATACGGCTTCCTCAACGCCCCAAACCCAGATGCCCTTAACTGCAACATAGATGATGTAGATCGAGACAACGGTAAGAATGGCGTTGATCCAGGAACTGAAAAGATTCTTATGCAGCCACCCGATGAACGACGTTTCGGTTAGGGGCGCGCTTCTAGCAGCTGTTTTTTCACCGTTTACAATAGCCATGGTCAGCGCTCCACCAGTTGGACGCGTTTATTGTAAATGTTCAACAGGCCGGAAATGGAGAGGCTGATAAACATATAGAAAGCCATGGTCATACCGACCATTTCGACCGCATAGCCGGCCTGGTTCAGGGCCGTCTGCATGAACAGCGCCACGACATCAGAATAGCCAATGGCGATGGCCAGTGAGGAATTCTTCACCACATTCATCCACAAGCTGATCATCGGCGGCACGATGGCGCGCATGGCCTGGGGAATGATGATCAGGGTCATGGCCCGGCTTGGCCTAAGGCCGAGGGCCAACGCCGCCTCGGTCTGACCTTTGTTTACCGAAAGGATGCCGGCACGCACGGATTCAGCCAAATGTGCCGCGTGATAAATCGTCAACGCTATCAGCAGCGCCAGGAAGGCCGGCGGCAGGGCGGCGCCACCAGCAAAGTTAAAGCCCTGGAGCGTCGGCACATCCCAATCAAGCGGCGATCCCGTCGCCAAAAAAACCATCCCCGGCAGAATAAAAAGCAATGCCAACGAGGCGGTGACGGTCGGAAATTGCTGGCCGGTATCGTCCTGACGCTTATGGGCCCAGCGTTTGAGAACGAAGACACCAATTACGGCGATAACAAATGCGACGATCGACATCCAGAAAAAGTCGCCTGGAATTGGCCACGCGGTATAGAGGCCACGATTGTTGAGGAATGCGACCTCGGCACCGGCGGAAAGGTCTAGGCTCTGTTTAACCCGCGGCAGAAGCGCGAAAACCCCAACATACCAGAATATGATCTGTAACAGCAGTGGCGTATTGCGAATGATCTCCACGTAGGCCAAGGCCAGCCGGGCCACCAGCCAATTAGAGGACAGCCTTAAAACACCAACGGCGAAACCCAATATTGTACTAGCGATGATCGCTAGAAACGAGACAAGCAGGGTATTGATGCAACCGATCAGGAAGATGCGGCCATAGGTCCCCACGCCGGGTTCGTATTCGAGAAGTTTGAAATCCGTATCAAAGCCGGCGGTTGCGCTCAGGAAACCAAAACCGGTATTCATTCCGCGTACTTCGAGGTTATGGGCTGTGTTGGTAACAAGATACCAAATAAGCCATCCAACAACGCCGGCTGTTAGAAGCTGATAAAATGCCGAGCGCACGCGCTCGTCATGGAGAAAATCGAAACTTTCTTTCGGCTTTACGCGCGCCGACGCATCATGGGTGCCACGGATGGCCATGATATCTAGACCTTGCTATTTCGCGCAGGTTCAACGCGAAAAAATGGCGCCCAGCCCCGACAACGATTGCACGGAGCTGGGGCTATTCAGATGATCCTAGCGGAAAGGCGGGGAATACATCAGCCCGCCCTTGGTCCAGAGGGCATTCGCCGATCCGGACCGGGCGATGCCGATGCCTAGTTTTCCACCACCCATATAGGCTTCGTAGATTTCGCCGTAATTGCCGACTTCCTTGATGATGTTATAAGCCCAGTCTTTACTGAGACCCAAACCCTCATGCAGGTTGCCTTCGACGCCAAGCATGCGGCGTACCGAGGCGTTGGTCGAATTGGCGCGCATATCGTCAACATTGCCCTTGTTGACGCCAAGTTCCTCGGCACCAACTAGCGCATAAACCGTCCACTTGACGATGTCGAACCACTGCGAGTCCCCCTGCCTCACGGCCGGAGCCAAAGGCTCTTTGGAGATGGTTTCGGGCAATACGGTGTGATCGTCCGGATTCGGGAACGCCGCCTTGTTAGAGGCAAGACCAGACTTGTCATTTGTCAGCGCGTCGCAACCACCATTCAGATAGGTGTCGTTGCGGACGTTGGAGTCCTCGAAGGTAACCGGCTTGATGTTCAGTTTGTTGACCCGGCTGAAATCGGCCAGGTTCAATTCTGTCGTGGTGCCGGTCAGCACGCATACGGTCGCGCCCTTAAGGTCCAGAGCAGAGGTGATGCCGCTGTCCTTGGGCACCATGAAGCCCTGACCGTCGTAAAAATTGACAGCCGTGAAGTCGAGGCCAAGTTGGGTGTCACGAAGCAACGTCCAGGTAGCTGTCCGCGACAACATGTCGGACTCGCCATTGGCCAGGGCGGTAAAACGAACCTGACTGCTGACCGATTGAATTTCCAACTTTTTCTTACTGCCAAATATAGCCGCGGCTACAGCTTGGCAAATTGAGACGTCGCTGCCATACCATTCGCCCTTCGCGTCAAGATTATAAAAACCAGGTGAAGGCGTGCCGACCTGACAGCGAAGGTTGCCGCGCTCTTTCACGATCTCAAGTGTGCTTTTCGCCAAAGCGACAGTAGCCCCGGCAAAAGTCATCGCGGCAATAGCAGCGACCGATGTGATAAATGACGTTGGCTTCATTTCTTTTCTCCCTGTTAGCTTAGCGCCACGATAAACGGGAATAATCCCCACCTATGCGGCAACTCAATCAGACGTTAGCTGTTCGTATTCTAGACCGCAATAGAGCATTTGAAAAATTGCGGTGGGCGATTAGGAAATTTACTACATTACAGAAATGCCAATGGCTTAATCAGCAGGGGGTTTTTGTTCGGCAATGCATTCAAAGCGTTTTTCAAGAGCCCGCAGATTGACCCGTCTCAAGTTTGCATGAATACCCTCGGCCCGCACCTTACTGGCCAGACAGGTTTCCTGGTTCTCGTAGGCAACCGATCCCCAACCCTTGTTTGCTTCGCCCTGGACCCATTGTCCATCAAGGAGAAAAAACACCACCAGCAAAGACTTCATGCATCAACCACCCAACTCAGCCATTCGCCCCAGTTTCCTCCAATTAGACCTATTCAACTTGGGGATCAAGACGGCGCGTGCGAACTCTTGGCAAGCCACTAGCGCCCTGGCGAGCGGAATGGCATTATGTCAGCCATCGACATTTGAGCGCACACCCTCCCCTATACGATCGGGATTTCCCCCATGAAAGACGAAACAAAACTGGTCGTGGCCGGCCGCGATCCGGAAAGTAATCACGGCATCGTCAATCCGCCGGTCTACCACGCCTCCACCGTGCTGCACCCTACCCTGGCCGCGCTGGACGATTCACGCAAACGTCGGGAGCAGGGCGAACGCGGCGTCTTTTACGGACGCCGGGGCACGCCAACAACGTTCTCTTTGGAGGACATGGTCTGCGCCGTGGAGGGCGGGTACCGGTGCCAGGTTTATCCCTCCGGCCTGGCGGCGGTCGCGGCCTCGCTGCTATCGTTCCTGAAAGCCGGCGACCATGTGCTCATGTCGGACGCGGTTTACGGCCCGGCCCGGCGCTTCAGCAATGGCTTGGCGGCGCGCCTTGATATCGCAACGACATTTTACGATCCCGCGATCGGCGCCGGCATTGCCGAGCTGGTCCAGGACAACACCCGCATCGTTTATGTGGAGGCGCCTGGAACGGCGACCTTCGTGATGCAGGATATTCCCGCCATCGCCGAAGCCGCCCATGCGGCCAGCAGCGGTGGCTTGGTGGTGATGATGGACAACACCTGGGCCTCGCCGTTGTACTGCAAACCGTTCGAACTTGGCGTCGATGTCTCGATCCAGGCCGGCACGAAATATATCGTCGGCCATTCCGACGTCATGATCGGCACCGCCTGCGCCACCGAAGCGGCCTGGCCGGAACTGGAGGCGACGTCGTCCATGCTGGGGCAAACGGCTGGCCCGGATGATGTCTATCTGGCCCAGCGCGGCATGCGAACCCTGTCCGTGCGCCTGAAGCAGCATTGGGAAAACGGCTTGGCGGTGGCGGACTGGCTGATGGGTCAGGACATGGTGGAATGCGTCATGCATCCCGCCCTTCCCGGCGACCCCGGTCACGCGTTGTGGAAACGCGACTTCCTGGGCGCCTCGGGGCTGTTCGGCATCACCCTGAAACCCTGCCCGCGCAGCGCCATCGCGGCCCTGGTGGATGATCTGGAGCTTTATGGCATGGGCGCATCCTGGGGCGGCTATGAAAGCCTGATCCTGCCGACCGACCCGAACTCCATGCGCTCGGTCACGCCATGGCCTCACGAAGGACAATGCATGCGCTTTCACATCGGCCTGGAAGATCCCGGCGATCTGATTGCCGATCTTGCAGACGGCTTCAAGCGGCTGAAAGCAGCCATGTAAAGCCAATGGCTCTTCGCGCGCGGTTCACCATTATTTCGTGCCTCGCCGCTCTTGTCTTGCTAACCGGTGCCCTGTCACCCGCTCCAGCCCAGGGTCAAACCATCGACCTTCTGGCCGCCGCCTCCACGACGGAAGCGGTCACGGCCATTGCCGGCGCACTGAAGAAAGAGCATGGGATAAACCTACGGACGACGTTTGCCGGCTCTTCCACCCTGGCCAAACACATCGCGGCGGGCGCGCCCGCGCACCTGTTCCTGTCCGCCGATCTGGCCTGGCTGAAATACCTGCGCGAACGCAACCTGCTGGCAACCGGCGGCACGGTCGAGCTGCTGAGCAATCAACTGGTGTTGTTGCGGCGCAAGGGCGAACCCGGCCTTGGCAATCTGGCGGAACTGACCGGCGCGCTGGGAGATCGGCGGTTGATCATGGGCGATCCCGCCCATGTCCCCGCCGGCCGGTACGGAGAGCAAGCATTGCGGCATCTCGGGCTTTGGCAATCCATTCGCCGGCGCACTGCCTTTGGCGCCTCGGTCCGCGATGCCCTTGCCTTGCTGGCCCGGGGCCAGGGGAGCTATGCCATCGCCTACGCCACGGATGCCCGCGTGCACGGCAATTTGTCCATCGCCGGGACATTTCCCAAGGGCAGTCACGATGCGGTCACTTATCCCCTGGCCATCGTCAAGGAGCATGACGGTCCCCACGTCCGCACCGCCTATGACTACCTGCGCTCGGGCGCCGCAAAGGCAATCTTTGAACATTTCGGCTTTACCTTTCTGCCCAAGCCTCGCTAAGTGACGCAAATGTTAAGTCCATTGGAAATAGAGGCGCTGTCGCTGTCCCTGAAGGTCGCGCTCTGGGCGGTGGCCTGCAGCCTGGCGCCAGGTATAGCCATTGCCTGGCTTTTGGCGCGCCGGGATTTCCCAGGCAAGGCGCTGCTCGATGGCATTGTCCATCTGCCCCTGGTGCTGCCGCCCGTAGCCCTGGGCTATGTTCTGTTGGTGCTGTTTGGCCGTAACGGTCCCGTGGGCGCCTGGCTGCATGAGGTGTTTGGCATCAATCTGGTGTTTTCCTGGCGCGGGGCGGCGCTGGCCGCCGCCATCATGGCCTTTCCCCTGCTGGTGCGCGCGGTACGCCTGTCCATGGAGGCCGTGGACCGCCGCCTGGAAACGGCGGCGCAAACCCTGGGCGCCCGCCCGGTCAGGGTATTCCTGACCATCACCCTGCCCCGGCCCAGCCCTGGCATTCTGACCGGCGTGCTGCTGGCCTTCATCCGCTGCCTGGGCGAATTCGGCGCCACGATTACCTTTGCCGCCAACGTGCCCGGTGAAACCCGCACCCTGCCGCTGGCGCTGTATTCCGCCCTGCAGGTCCCTGGAGGCGAGGCGGCGGCAACCCGTCTGGCGGTGATCTCGGTGATTTTGGCCATTGCCGCCCTGGTGGCCTCGCAATATCTGGCCCGGCAGGTCGCCAAACGGATTGGCCTGGCCTGATGCTGGAATTGGATCTGACAGCCCGGATCGGCGCCTTCACGGTCAACGCGGCCTTCCGGACCGAGGCCGGCATCACGGCCCTATTTGGCCCCTCGGGCGCCGGTAAGACGACCCTGGTCAATATGCTGGCCGGATTGCACCGGCCCAGCCATGGCCGCATCGTGGTCGCCGGCAATGTCCTGTTCGACAGCGATCAAGGCATCGACCTGCCGCCCGAACAGCGGCGCCTGGGATATGTCTTTCAGGAAAGCCGGCTGTTCCCGCATATGAGCGTGGCGGGCAATCTATCCTACGGCCGGCGTTTGCTGCCAAGGGACGTCGCGGGCGTTGACCATGGGTTGGTGGTGGAGCTGTTGGCCCTGGCCCCGTTGCTGACCCGCCGGCCCAAGACTTTGTCGGGCGGGGAGCGTCAACGGGTGGCCATCGGGCGGGCGCTTTTGGCGGCGCCGAGACTTTTGTTGATGGACGAGCCGTTGGCCAATCTGGATGCGCCGCGCCGGGCCGAAATTCTGCCGTTCATCGAAAATCTACGGCGGGAATTCGATATCTCCATCGTTTACGTCTCCCACAACATGGACGAAATCGTCCGTCTGGCCGACCAATTGGTGGTCATGGCGGACGGTGCCGTCGTGGCCCAGGGCCCGGTGGATGAAATCACCGCCCGGCTGGATCTGCGCCCCTTGACCGGACGCTGGGATGCGGGCGCCGTATTATCGACGACCGTGGCCGAGCAGGATGAACGCGACGCCTTGACCAGGCTGTCTTTCCAAGGGGGCGAATTGTGGCTGCCGCGTCTGGATCTGGCCATCGGCGCAGCCCTGCGCATCCGGGTGCGGGCCCGCGATGTCAGTCTGGCGTTGAGCCCGCCGCAAGATATCTCCGTCCTCAACGTCTTCGCGGGAGAGGTCGTGGAAGTTGGCGAGGATGACGGCCCCCAGGTCGACGTCCTGGTCGACATCGGCAGCCCCCTTTGGGCCCGCATCACCAAACGCTCACAACGGGAACTGGCTATCGCGCCGGGCCGCAAGGTACACGCCCTGATCAAGGCCATGGCCGTGGACCGCACGGGACAAGGTGGTTAGAGCAACCTGCGTTCACTTGAACGCAGATAAGTTGCTCTAAATTCTTGAATTAGATCAAATTATCAGCCCAAAAACGATTTCGTTTTTAAGCTGTTTGATCTAGAGCGTTTTCACTGAAGTGTGACTCGTTGGGGTTTTCTTTTCGTCATCA
>JAPYPT010000140.1 GCA_029937535.1 Alphaproteobacteria bacterium | reverse complement strand
TAATGGCTCCCAACATCTCTTTAAGATCAGAGGCACCTTCCAGCGTATCCAGAAGTGTTTCCTGATCAAGATCTGGGTAGGCCGCTAACAAGCGGTCGCGAATCAGTTGGTGGCGCAAGAGCTCAATGTGTAAGGGCATATTCATGGTCATTCTCCTTGGATTCGAATATTAATATTTTTATATCCTTATTTGATATTTAAAATATCATTTAAGAACTTTATTGTCAAGTACTGGGCCCATAATATATGTTCTTGATATGTTTACATCTCGACAGATGAAAGCTGCACGGTCGCTTTTGGCTTGGAATCAGCCGAAACTGGCGGAGCAATCAGGTGTGTCATTGCCCACAATTAGGAGAATGGAATTGTCTGCCAATCGTGTCAGTGGGCATGCTAGAAATGTTTACGCCGTGCTAGATGCTTTTGAACGTGCGGGTATCGAGTTTCTCAATGGTGATGCAACTGGGGTGCGATTGAGAAAGCCTGTGTAGAGACTGATACCGATGACCGAGCAGATTTTTCCGGACAGAGATGCTACGGTTCTCGTATCGCGTCGGCGCTATTTAGGCAAAGGTGATGCGCCAGCCATGGCGAGAGACGGTATTTGATTACGCTGGTGACTTTGACCGGATTGCTTACGTTGATAGAAGCGAGTCCACATGTACTATGATGACAAAATCGAAACTCTTCGAAGCCTGTTCGGCACCCAGGACATGTCATTGGAGGCGGACTGTTTGTTGGTCGAAGGGCGACGCTACCCAATTCTTGACGATGTAATCATTTTGCTCGAACCGTCTCAGTATCCGCTTGGTTTAAGGTACCGGCTCGGGCTTTCGGAGCAATCCTCCGTCGGAACGGACGAGTTCGCGCCTGATATACAGCACACCTTCGGTGAGGAATGGCAAGAATTTCCCGAACTTCTAGAGGAGCATAAATTAGAATTCCAAGGCTATTTCGACATCGTCGATATGGCCGGCCTTGGCGACAAGAGAGTTTGCGATCTTGGTTGTGGAAATGGCCGTTGGGCGGATCAATTGCGGGATAAGGTGAAAGAACTGGTTCTGGTTGACTTCTCCGAAGCCGTATTCGTTGCCCGCAAAAATCTCGCTGGCGCAAAAAACACCCTGTTTTTCATGGCTGATCTCAAGCGGCTGCCATTCCGGGACAATTTCGCCGACTTAATATATTGTATTGGTGTGCTGCACCATTTACCGACAGATGCCCTGGATGAGGTGCGCGGCCTGGCTAAGTATGCACCGCGGCTGTTGATATATCTCTATTCCGCGCTGGACAGCTATCCCGTCCATTTTCGCATCATTTTTGCTCTGGTAAATCTACTGCGCCGCGCCGTCTGCAAAACAAAAAACGCCGCATTTCGTTTGGCATTCACCTGGATCGCAATGTTCTTATTGTATCACCCACTGATCGCGCTTGGCTTCGTGTTGCGGCCATTCGGGCTATCAAAGCACGTGCCTTTGTTTCAGTTTTACCACGACAAATCATTGGAACGAATCCGCCAGGACGTCTACGACCGTTTCTTCACCCATATCGAACAGCGCTTTAGCCGGGCGCAGATCGCGACCCTGAAGGACACTTTTAGCAAAGTCACCATATCGGACAGCCTGCCCGTCTGGCATTTTCTGTGCGAACGATGATGGCCTAGTGGCGTGGCGGCACAACCCATCAAGGTCCTGCACCTGATCACTAGCCTGGATACCGGAGGGGCGGAGGTCATGCTAACTCATCTGGCGCCCGCCATGGACCGGCAACGATTCGAAAACGTCGTAGTTTCGCTGACCAACGCCGGCCCATTGGCGGCACGCATCAGAGGCGAGGGCATTCGGGTTGCAGCCGTTGGCATGTCCCGTTCCTTGCCCAGTCCGGTGGCCCTGTGGCGGCTCTACCGCATGCTGCGGTCGGAACGGCCGGATGTCTTGCAAACCTGGCTGTATCATTCGGATTTTTGCGGTTTGCTGGCGGGGCGCGCAGCGCGCATTCCAAGCATTGCCTGGAATATCCGTTGCGCCCAGACCGACGACCGCTATAAACGGGGCATCAACGGCGCCTTGGTCCGTCTGTTGGCTAGGCTGTCGCCTTTCCCCAACGCTATCGCAGTAAATTCCCAGGCGGGACGCGATGTGCATGCGGACTTAGGGTATAATCCAAGACGTTGGGCGGTTCTGGCAAACGGTTTTGATTTGGAGAGATTTCGGCCCGATCCCACGGCGCGGGCGGCCCTGTGCCGGGAACTTGGCACCCCTGATACGGATCGATTGATCGGCCTGGTGGCGCGTTACGATCCGCTGAAGGATCACGAAACATTCTTGCGCGCCGCCGGCCAGTTGGTGAAGGTCATGGCGAATGTTCGTTTTGTGCTGGCCGGCAGCGGCGTGGATGACGCCAATACGGCGTTGATAGTCATGATCCACGAACTCGGCTTGGCGGATAAGGTTCATTTGCTAGGCCCCCGCGACGATATCCCTCGGCTGACGGCGGGCCTGGACATTGCCACATGTTGTTCCCTTGGCGAAGGGTTTCCCAATGTCGTTGGCGAGGCCATGGCCTGCGGCGTGCCCTGCGTCGTTACCGACGTTGGCGATGCCGCTCTGATTGTCGGTAACAGCGGCGTCGTAGTCCCGCCCGCCGACCCTGGCGCCTTGGCAAAGGGCTGGCGGCAACTGGCCGCCATGGACACCACCAGTTTCGACGAACTTGGACGCAGGGCCCTGGCTCGGGTTCAGACGCACTATTCCATGGCGCGATGTGTGGATCGGTATCAGGAGTTCTACTCCGATTTAAACAGCGCCCGGACTTCATGACGACCGTTCTGATCACCGGCGGGTCTGGATTTATCGGCTCTCATCTGGTGCGGTATCTGCTTGACCGCACGGAGGCGTCCGTTGTCAATGTGGATAACCTGACCTATGCGGCGGTGATGGAGGGAGGGGATGTTGCCCATGCCGCCGGGCGATATGCGTTCGAACAGCTGGATATTTGCGACGGCCCGGCGTTTCGCAAGGTGCTGGCAGACCATCAACCGTCCGCGATCATGCATCTGGCGGCGGAAACCCACGTCGACCGGTCCTTGGATGCGCCGGCGCAATTCTTCCGCACCAATATCGAGGGCACCTTCACCGTGATTGAGGAAGCCACCGCTTATTGGAACGCCTTGCCCGCGGCCGGGGCTGATGGCTTTCGGCTTTTGGTGGTCTCCACGGACGAGGTCTTCGGCGCCCTGGGTCCAGACGGGCGGTTCGATGAGAATAGCCCCTATCAACCCAACTCGCCCTACGCCGCGACCAAGGCGGCGGGCGATCATTTGGCCAGGGCCTGGCATCAATCCCTCGGCCTGCCGGTCATTGTCACACATTGCTCCAACAACTACGGTCCACGGCAGACACCGGATAAACTGATCCCGAAAGTCATCGCCAATGCGATACGGGGCGAAAAAATTCCGATCTACGGCGATGGTAACCAGATGCGGGATTGGATTTGGGTGGAAGACCATGCCAGAGGATTGGTGGCGGCGTTGACCCACGGCGTGGTGGGCGAACGGTACCTGTTTGGCGGCGTTGATGAAGTTAGCAATCTCCAACTCGCCGGTACGATTTGTGACATATTGGACAGCCGCGACCCGGACGCAAGAATAGGTGGGCGCCGGCAATTGATCGAATTGGTCCAGGACCGGCCCGGACACGACCGGCGCTATGCTATAGATTGGCGAAAGGCAGAAAGTGATTTGAACTGGCGGCCGAACATGGCAATGGCGACTGGGCTTATCGATACGGTGCAATGGTATCAGACTAACAGACAATGGTGGGAGCCGAGATTGCCCAATTACGGCATGGACCGGCGCCTGGGATTGACACGGTCCGGCCCAAACCGAACGAGGATGTCTCCGAAATGACCGCGATAAAAGGCATTCTTTTGGCGGGCGGCACGGGATCACGCCTCTATCCGCTGACCAGCGTGATTACAAAGCAGATGTTGCCGGTCTACGATAAGCCGTTGCTTTATTATCCGCTGGCGACCTTGATGCTGGCGGGTATCAGAGACATCCTAATTATCACGACACCCGAAGAACAACCCAGCTATCAACGCCTGTTGGGCGACGGCGGTCAATTTGGAATTTCGTTAAGTTATGCGACCCAGCCAAGCCCCAATGGCATTGCCGAGGCGTTATTGATTGGACGGTCTTTTCTCGCCGGCGCCAGGGTTATGCTCATACTTGGCGATAACATTTTTTTTGGCCATGGGCTGCAGCCCGTCCTTCACGCGGCGCGGGAGAAAACCCACGGGGCGACGATTTTCGGCTATTGGGTATCCGACCCTGAACGTTTTGGCGTGGTGGATCTGGATGCCGATGGCAATCCGACGGCGATCACGGAAAAACCGGATAATCCACGTTCCCACTATGCCGTCACGGGGCTCTACTCATATGATCATCGAGCATCCGAACTCGCCGCCGAACTAACACCCTCGGCCCGCGGTGAGTTGGAAATCACTGACCTGAATTGCCGCTATTTGGAACGTGGCGAGCTTTCCGTACATCGCCTGCAGCGCGGTTTCGCTTGGCTGGACGCCGGCACCCCGGATGCCTTGTTGGACGCCGCCAACTACGTTGCCACCCTGGAACGTAGGCAGGGATTGAAGATCGGCTGCGTCGAGGAGATCGCCTGGCGCGCGGGCTGGATTGACGATCACGATCTCGAACGTCTCTCGGCGCCGATCAGGGATGTCGACTACGGCCGCTATCTCCTGAAATTGCTGGACGAATAGGGAGGCTCTACCGGTGTTGCCGGACGTACCGCTGATTGACCTTTCTCGCCTGGAACCAAGCGTGGCTCATGCCGTTGCCGCCGGCATGGAACGGGTGCGCGACAGCGGACACTATTTGATGGGCGGGGAAGCGGCTGCGTTCGAAGCCGCGTTCGCGGCCCTATGCGGGACCAGCCATTGCATCGGCGTAGCCAACGGCACTGATGCCTTGGAATTGGCGCTGCGCGCGCTAGGATGTGGCCCTGGTGATCTTGTGGCGACGGTCGCTAACGCCGGCATGTATGCCACGGTGTCGATTCTTGCCGTCGGCGCCAGCCCGCTCTACGTCGATATCGACGCCGACACCATGACCATGTCGCCGGCGGCTTTGCGTGCCGCGATGTCAGGGGCGGTCAAGGTCGTGGTCGTGACCCATCTTTACGGCCGGTTAGCCGATATGGCGGCGATTTCCCAGGCTGCTGGAGATGTGGCGCTGGTCGAGGACTGTGCTCAAGCCCATGGCGCCATGCGGGACGGCATTCGGGCCGGCGCATTCGGTCACATCGGTTGTTTCAGTTTCTATCCGACGAAAAATCTTGGCGCCATGGGTGACGCCGGCGCCCTGACCACCAGCGATCCCGAGCTGGCGCGCGCCATACGCGAGTTGCGCCAATATGGCTGGGTTGAGCGCTTCGTGGCCGAACGGCCGGGCGGCCGCAATAGCCGGCTTGATGAGATCCAAGCCGCTGTTTTAAGGGCCAAACTTCCCCATCTTCAAGCATGGAATTCACGCCGCCGCGAGATTGCCGCGATCTACGACCAGGAACTGTCCGGCCTGGATCTCATACTCCCCCGTTGGGACGGCGAGGATCATGTCATGCATCTCTACGTCATTCGCGCAGAAAAGCGGGATGCCCTGGCCCGCGGCCTGAAGGCCGCCGGTATTGGCTGTGCCATCCACTACCCGGTACCCGATTATCGCCAACCGGCCGTGGCGTCTACAATGGACCAACCGACGCCACTCGAGGAAGTTGAACGAACGGTGGGGAAGATACTAAGCCTACCCTGCCATCCCTGGATGACCGATGACGAAGCGGCGCGGGTCACCGCCGCTGTAGACTCGATCTTGACCGACATTGATGAGTTGAGATGATGGCGGGGCGTTTCGATGATCTCGACTATGAAAGCTTCCGCAAGCTGGCGGCCGAGGCGGGCCTTAGCCGGTTTGAACGCATAGGCTTTCCCGACAGCTATCGGGAAGGCTATGAGGCTGCGATTTTCGCCGATATCCGGACCAAGCTGCCGAAGCTTGACAATGACGGCATGACCGTCCTTGATATCGGGACCGGGTGCAGCGAATTACCAAACATGGTGATGGCGCACTGCGCGGCGCATGACCATCGGTTGGCGCTTACCGATTCGGTTGAGATGTTGACCCTAGTGCCCGAAAAATTGAAAGTTGAGAAAATTCCGGGGCGTTTTCCCGATACGGCACCCATGATCGCGGCGACGATTGGCCACGCGGACGTGATCTTGTGTTACAGTGTTATTCAATACGCTTTTGCCGAGGGTATTTTGGACAGTTTTTTCGATGCGGCACTGGATCTTCTGGCCGAAGGCGGAGAAATGTTGATCGGGGATATTCCGAACGTGTCCATGCGCAAGCGTTTTTTCACATCTTCCGCCGGCGAGGCTTTGCACCGTGCCTACACTGGCGGCAATGACCAGCTTGTCACGGGGATCGGCGAGAGCGAGGAGGACAAGATCAACGACGGTGTCGTGCTCAGGCTTCTGGCCCGGGTGCGGGCGGCGGGCGCGCATGCCTTTGTGTTGCCTCAAAACGATGACCTGCCCATGGCCAACCGACGTGAAGATATTCTCGTCAAGAGGCCGTGAAATTAATGTCTGGCGACAAAGACCTAGTGATCGTGGGCGATAGTTCCTTCGCGGAGGTTGCCTACGAATATTTCAATCACGATTCGGATTATCGCGTCGCCGCCTTCGCGGTTGAGCGCGACTTCCTCCAACGAGAGAAATTATTTGGTCTGTCGGTAGTGGCTCTGGAGGATATTCAGTCGCTCTTCCCGCCAGCGAACCATGCGGTCTACGTGGCTCTAGTGTATAGCGAGTTGAACCGCGTGCGCACCCGTCTTGTCGGCGCGGTCGAGGCCATGGGCTATGACCTGGCCTCGTTCATCTCGCCCCAAGCCCGGGTCTCGCCATCCGCCACCATTGGCCGTCATTGTTTCATCTTCGAGGACAATGTGATTCAGCCCCACGCCACCATCGGCGACAATGTGGTGTTATGGAGCGGCAATCACATCGGCCATCACAGCCGGATCGATAACAATTGTTTCGTTTCCTCTCACGTCGTGATCTCGGGCCATTGTTCGATTGGCGCGAACTGCTTCCTTGGGGTCAATGCGGCAGTGGCAAACAACATATCGATCGCAAAAGACTGCTGGATCGGCCCCGGCGTCGTCATCAGCGCCAATACCGAGGCGGGGCAGATGTTCCCGGCCGCCAAGACCGAGGCCTCCCGCGTCAACGCCTACCGCTTTTTCAAAATTAGGGAATAGATTTTTGCATTGGCGGAAAATGGGACTGATCTACGCCCCCGACGGCAGCCGGCCCTGGGCAAAAAGCCACGCCATGTTTCCGACACCCCTGGATATGGGAGATGACCGGTTGCGGATCTACGTTGCCTTCGTGGACGAGAATATGGTTGGACGGATCTGCTATGTGGATGTGGATGCCCGCGATCCCGCTCGCATCCTGGAAGTCTCGGAGGAGCCGGTGCTCGACGTCGGCGAGCCCGGCGCCTTTGATGACAACGGCGTAAATCCGTTCAGCGTGGTTCGCGCCGGCGACGAAGTACGGCTGTATTACATCGGTTATCAATTGGGCGTAAATATCCGTTACCTGTTGTTTTCGGGCTTGGCAATCAGCCTTGACGGCGGCACCTCGTTCAAGCGTCACGCCCGAGTGCCCGTGCTCGACCGCTCTGATAGTGAATTGCTGTTGCGTTCCGCCCCCCACGTAGCTGCAGGCGGGCCACCTTGGCGGATGTGGTACGTCGCCGGTGACCGCCATATTTCAGCAGGCGGTACCACCCGGCCAACTTATAATGTGCGCTATATCGAATCCGAAGACGGCCTCCGATGGCCGACCGAGGGCGCGGTCGCGATAGACCTCCAAAACGATGATGAATATGGCCTGGCCAGGCCCTTCGTTACTGCCTGGAACGGTCTTTATCGCATGTTCTACTCGGTCCGCTCCCATGAACGAGGCTACCGCATGGGGTATGCCGTATCGACGGATGGACGGACCTGGGTTCGCCGCGACGAAGAGGCTGGCATTGACATTTCCCCTAGGGGCTGGGATTCCGAGATGATATACGGGGCCTCGGTCGTGCGGAATGAACATGGCATTTTCATGTTCTATAATGGCAATGACTACGGCAGGACCGGCTTCGGCTACGCTATCCTTGAATAGAAGCTCAAACGACACGGGAAAAATATATGAGCAACGCCGAGTACGAGCAGCAAACGAGAGCTTCCAATGCTCAGATAAATGCGCGCGCTGAATTATACGATCTGTTTGATACATCTCCGCTGCCGTGCGAAGATTTATTGGTCAATCTCAGTCTCTATAACTGGGGCCCCGAGCCGCATTTGGCGAAAGGCAATGCCCTTGCCTTTGATGAACTCAACGCGCCTGAATACACCGGCGAGACAGTTGTCGTTGCCGAGACCTTAGATTTGACAACTCGTGATATATTTCGGTCTTCGTTTCTGCCTGACCGTTTTTTTATGATCATCCGATAGCGTCGAGCGTAGCGATGATAACGATGGTGGAAAATGCGAAGGGTTCGGCCATAAGCGTTGTTATCCCGGTTTTCAACAATTCGGAATCCCTGGACACGCTGTTTTCGCAGATAACTGATTTCGAGACCCTGCTCACGGACCGGGACCTTGGACTTGATCTGATTTTTGTCGACGACGGTTCCAGTGACGGCTCCTACGAGAAGTTATTGGCGATCAACGAACGCCGGTCCGGCACCAAGGTCATAAAATTAACCCGCAATTTCGGCGCAGTCCGGGCCGGACGGGCCGGACTGCGGCACGCCGGAGGTGATGCTATATCTCTCGTCGCCGCAGACCTGCAGGATTCCCTGGAAAAGCTTGCCGAGATGGTGGAGCGCTGGCAGGCTGGCGCGAAATTTGTCATTTGCGTCCGTTCAGAGCGAAATGATCCCCTGTTATCCCGCGCCTTTGCCGCGCTTTATTACCGCATCTTGAACCGGCTGGTGATGCGCGATTATCCTAAAAGCGGGTTCGATCTGATGCTGGTGGATAAGACATTGTTGCCATATCTGCTGCAAGGCGGCCCCCTGGTAGCACCGCAATTGACCGCCTATTGGCTTGGTTTCGAGCCGACAGTGATCTCGGCGAAACGCCCCGCCCGGCCCCACGGACGTTCAAGCTGGACCTTTTCCAAGCGCCTGAAACTGTTCGTCGATACCATCACCAGCTTCTCCGTCGCGCCCATCCGCTTCATATCCGCCATCGGCCTGCTGGCGGCCCTTGCCAGCCTGACCTATGGCGCCTATATCTTCGTTAGTGCCCTGTTGGGCAATTTCGAGGTGCCGGGTTTTGCTACCCTGGTCGTCCTGATCAGCTTTTTTTCTGGCCTGATCCTTTTGATGCTGGGCATGATCGGTGAATATTTGTGGCGGATCTTCTCCGCCCTTGATCACCGGCCAGAGAGCGTCATCGAAGAAATCCATCTTTAGGATATCCGGCAATGCCGTCTGTTCACCGCCACGCCCCCGATCGCACTGCCGAATGGGATCGCTTCGTTGACGGGGCCAAGAACGCGACCTTTCTGTTTCGCCGCGGATATATGGATTACCACGCAGAGCGCTTTGCCGATCATTCCCTGTGGATCGAACGGAAAGGCACGGTAGTGGCTTTGTTGCCCGCCCATTCGGCGGCGGGGACACTGCATAGCCACGGCGGCCTTACCTATGGCGGTCTGATTGTTGGAGACGCCATGACGACAGCGCTGATGCTGGAGGTTTTTGACGCCCTTGTGAGCTACGCCCGAGCGGCCGGGTTCGAGGCGTTGCATTATAAAACCGTGCCCGCCATCTATCACCGCTGCCCGGCCGAGGAAGACCGCTACGCCCTGTTCCGCCACGGCGCCGAACTGGCGCGCCGTGACGTCCTCAGCGTAGTCCATCCAGCAGCTGGCGCAAACCGGCAAACGCGCCGGCGGCGAGCGGTGGAGAAAGCGCTCAATGCTTGTATCGAGGTGGTGGAAGACAACGATTTCCAGGCTTTCTGGCCCCTGCTGAATGCCGTGTTGAACGAACGCCACGATACAACACCAGTACATTCGTTGGCCGAGATTGAACTCTTGCGGGGCCGCTTTCCCGACCATATCCGGCTGTTTACCGCGCGCGACGGATCAGGAGAGATCCAGGCGGGCGTGGTCATCTATGAAAGCTGCCAGGTCGCCCATGTGCAATATATGGCGGCGTCGGCGGCGGGGCGTGGCAACGGCGCTCTTGATCTTGTGCTGAGCGGTCTGCTTGATCCCGTATTCGCCAAAAAACGGTGGTTTGACTTTGGAATTTCCAACGAGGCCGAGGGCCGCGTGCTCAATCAAGGTCTCGTCGATTTCAAAGAAGGCTTTGGCGCCCGGGCCGTGGTGCACGACAGCTATCGGCTTGATCTAAGGGAAGCCGCGTCATGAATGGCGGCCGCCGACGGGCGCGGATCGTCACCTTGCCGGAGTTTCGCGAAACCGATCGCGGTGCCCTGGCCGTCGCCGCCTGCGGGGCCCAGGTGCCATTCACGGTTCGTCGTGCCTTCACAATTTATGATCTGCCACAAGACGCCGAACGTGGCGGTCATGCCCATCATCTATGTGAACAATTCGTACAGTGTGCCGCCGGCACGGTCGAACTGATGGCCGAGGATGCGGCTGGAACCCAGTCATTTCGCATAGGTCGGCCACACACAGCCCTCTATGTACCGCCCCTGACCTGGTTGTCTCTGACCCCTGTCGAGCCAGGCACCGTCATTGTCGTGCTGGCCTCCGACGATTTTGACGAGGCGGACTACATTCGGGACCGGGCCGCGTTCCAAGCCTTGATCAAGGCCCCACGCCGATGACCGTGGCGCTCGGCCGGGGCGAACTTTTCTTGATCGCCGCCGCCGCCCTGATACCCCGACTGTTGCTGGTCTACTTCGCCCCGGAGATGACGGGCGATTGGGAGGTCTATCGCACGGTCGCGGATAATGTCCTGGCCAATCAATGTGTCTCGCTTTCCAATCCCTTGGGGGGCGAATGCGTGCCCCATTGGGGCGGCAATCAGCTACCTGGTTTTCCCTGGTTCGTCGCCGCCGTTTGGAGTATTTTTCCGCACGATTGGATCTGGATCGGCGTCGCGCAATCGGTAGTTATTACCGTGACCACGGTCTACCTAGCGAAATGCGCGGCACAGATTATTCCCGGACGCGCCTGGTCGCTGGCGGCCGGACTATTGTTGGCTCTATCGCCGCTTGCGGTGCCGTGGGCCCGCTTCACATTGCCCGAAGCATTGGCGATGGCGGCGAGCCAATGGATTTTGGCGGAACTCGTCCGCTCCTTTATGGAAAGACGGCTGCGCCTCATTCCACTGGCCATTGCCTCCAGTCTTGCCATCTTTCTCCGTTACGACAGCTTCTTGCTGGCGGTGCCAATCGCCATTACAGGAGTTGTCATACACGGCAGTCAGGAGGCGATGAAGCGAGGGCTTCTTCTGATGCTGATCGTCGCTGTTCCTCTCGGTCTTTGGTGGGTCCGAAGTTTCACCGCCGGATTGGGGACCTATCCCCTGCCCTACACGCTGCAATCGGGCGGCGCGCCACCGTTCGGCTATATCGCCTGGGGTAAAACATGGGCGGTGGATCAATATCAGGCGCCCAATTGGGTTTACGCAGTCTACACCAAGCGCTATTCAACCATCAACATCGACCCAGATGTTTACCGCTCCGCGGATGAACGGCGGCGGACCGAGGCCTTGATCGCGGAACTCACGGCCGGTCACGAGCTTCGACCTTTTCCAGACCATATCGATGCGGCGTTTGCTGTACTTGCGGCCGAGAGACGGGCGGCTGAACCGTGGCGGCATTGGTTCTTCCTGCCGTTGCTCCGCGCTGCCACACTATGGTTCAATCCGCGCAACAGCGCCGCCTGGCCCGTCAGTCTGAACACGGTCAGGGATGAAGGCCTGCCGAACCGCTCAAGGCTGCTTGAAATCGCCACCGACAATCCTGGCGCTGTTTGGGTCAAGCTTGGCACTGCGGGATATCGCCTCGCCGTTCCCTTTACTGCGCTGGTGCTTCTGATCGGAATGCGGCGACGGCGGACGGCGGCATGGTTATTGCTCAGCGCCCTTGCCTTTGCCGCCGCGAGCACGGTATTCCACGCGGCATTGTTGATGACCGAGCCCCGTTATATCGTTGCGACGATGCCGTTTTTTGAACTTGCAATATTGGCGGCCTTGGCACGCCGTTACGCAGTGAAAGACTAGGCCCTGGCGGTTATAAATAAAGGCACATTCCAAGCCGCTGGCACGCATTCGGGACCTGGTAGAAAGTTCGACGGTTCGTAAATGGTCGTCTGTTAAAAAGCGGTTCTGAGTACGGAAAGCGGCATCATCGTGGCCCATTGGGCAGCGATGATTTTGCACAACAAAGACCTCAGCCACTTGAGGGTGAGCTATGCCCGAAAGTTGGTGACGGGGATTTCAGGCGGCGTGTTTGATTTGTTTGATGCCGTCCTTGAATTCCACTCCTTTGATGACCTCGGCGAGTTGGCTTGAGCCATCAAGCTTCCGCCATTTTGCCTTAGCTGACAAGATCAGCTTGAAGACCATGGCCAAGGCCGTTTTGCGTGAGAGACATCCTCTGGTTTTCACGGTTCGAAGGCGCACCGTGGCAAATGTGCTTTCGATCGGGTTGGAAGTGCGCACATGCTTCCAGTGTTCGGCGGGGAAATCATAAAATGTCAGCAATACATCACGGTCCTTCTCGAGACATTGGGCTGCCTTGTCGTATTTGGCGCCATAGGCCGAGAGGAAATAGTCGAAGGCTTTCCCGGCCTCGTCCTTGGTCTCCGCCATCCAGATCTCGTGCAAGTGCCCCTTGGCCTTGGCTTGCAGACTTTTTGGCATCTTGTTCAGCACGTTGGCGGTCTTGTGAACCCAGCAACGTTGTTCCCGCGTCTGTCCGTAAACTTGACGCAGTGCCTTCCAAAAGTCCAGCGCGCCGTCACCCACCGCCAGGTCGGGGCCACGTTCAAGACCGCGCCGCTTGAGATCGAGCAGCAGCTCTTTCCAGCTCTGCTCGCTTTCACGATAACCGTCCATCAAGCCGATGATGTCCTTATGACCGTTGGCGTCCGCCGCGATGACCACCAGGATACATTGGCGCTCATGCTCCAGACGAGGGCTGAAGTAGACCCCGTCGGCCCAGAAATGGACGTAGCGTTTGGCGGACAGATCACGCTTTTGCCAGGTAGCATATTGCGCCCACCACAAGGCTTTCAGCCGGCCAATGGTGCCCGCCGACAAACCCGGTGCGTCCGGACCCAGCAACGCCGCCAGAGCCTCCCCGAAGCCGCCGCTCGAGATGCCTTTCAGGTAAAGCCAGGGCAACAACTCCTCCACCGATTTGGAGCGCCTGAGATAGCGCGGCAGGATCGAGGAGATAAAACCGATGCGCCCGCCCGGCGCACCTGGATCGCGGTCACGCACACGCGGCGCCT
>JAPYPT010000444.1 GCA_029937535.1 Alphaproteobacteria bacterium | reverse complement strand
CGAGGGGCCTCTGAAACGATCTATATGAGTCTCTATCACCGCACCTTGGTATTAGATCCGCTTGCAAATTATCGAGCGTCGGCGTTTTGTCACCCTGTTTTGGGCGCAGCGCATAGGTGGTATCGAGATTATCCGGATCCGAAAAGGTCACCACAACTTCCCAATCGGTCCGCAGCACTTTTTTCAGTTGCAAGGCAGACAGGGCATCGGCCAAAACGCGCACATGAATCTGATTTTCAGTGTAAAACCATATCTGGGGTTGTTTCCATAAGGAACCGAATCTGTCATGGCCTTCGCATGACCAGCAGGCCCGAAAACCGTCAAGGCGATGCAACTCATAAACCAAGGGCGCGACGAGGGATTCCAGTGGGTGCTCCACCGGCGAATCCGATAGTGCCTGTGGGATAAAGGGGCAATCACAGTGGCAACGGCGGGCCTGCTCACTAGGGCAGCCGGACCCGCAAACAGGCCATACCTCTGGATGCGCCTGGACTAATCCGGCTAGTTTTCCGCGGACGGTATTTAAATCATCGCCCGGTTTTTTGTTGCGAGCAATACGCACAACATCGCCTCATGTTTGATCATCCTAGCTGAATATTATCTGCCAATAATTAACAGAGCATAAAAATCAGTCTCAATTGTTAATATGATATATGAATTACTCTTATTTACTTATGATAATACTTCGTATCGTATACTAAAAGGAGCAAATAGATCTTCGATTTGCCGTCTCAATTGGCCGTCAATTTGCCCCTCTTCCGCCGAAATTGTGACGAGCGTGCCGTGTATATCACTGGCGCCCGCCGACACGGCAATTTCAATGCCTGGCTCCCTGGCGAGGGGGGCCAGCAATTCGCCATACACCCGTTCGATGGCATCCCACCGCAGGGCCGGCTTGAAAATCTTGCCGACGGCCGTTTGCGGCATGCTGTCCAGCAGGAACAGGTTGGCGGGATTGGCGGCCCGTTCGGGGATCTGTTCACGCACGAACGCTTGCAGCTCTTCGGCGCTGGCTTCGGCGCCAGGTTTCAATTGCACATAGGCGACGGGGAGTTCACCGGCGTAGGAATCCGGTTTGCCCACGGCGGCCGCCAACTCGACGGCGGGGTGTTGATGCAGGGTTTCCTCGATGACGGCGGGGTCAATATTGTGCCCGCCCCGGATAATCAAATCCTTTGACCGTCCCGTCAGCCATAACAGCCCATCACCATCGAAGCGGCCCAGATCGCCGGAGTTCAGCCAACCGTCCGCCAATATGGCGCCGTCGTTGTATTCCGCCTGTACATAGCCCGGCGTGATACCGGGCCCGCCCAAAATGACGATGCCAATTTCATCAATACCGCAGTCCCGCAGGATTTCACCGCCGTCGTCCAATTCCACGGTTCTGACCCGGCAATGGGGTATGACGATCCCGGCGCTGCCCACCGCCGGCCCGCCGTCGCGCGGCAACATGGTCACGAACGACGTCGTCTCGGTCATGCCGTAGCCTTCCAGCAACGGCTTGCCCAAGATCTCCATCAAGGCCTTGCCCACCTCCGTCGGCAGGGGCGCCCCACCGGTGAAGCCGAACCGGACGGAGGAAATATCGGCATTGCCCACGGGAATATTCAACAACGCGCCGAACACCGTCGGCACCGTGCCCATGATGGTAATGCGGTGGTGATGAACGATCTGCCACATATCCCTGACGCTAGTGGGATCACGGAACCCGGCGGGAGAGACGATGACCAGGGTTGTGCCATGGGCCAAGGGCACGATACCGCAGACAATCGAGCCGCCGATGTGAAACAACGGCAATCCCGTGGTCAGGCTGTCGTCGGGTCCGTAATCCAGGGCGTAACCGGTGCTCCAGATCTGGCTGGCCTGCATGGCGTGGGTATGCTGCGCCAGCTTGGGCGTGCCGGTGGTGCCGCCGGTGTGAAAATAGGACGCGGTATCTTCGGGTTGGATTTCACGGCCGCTGATCAGATGATCGCCGGGGTAGGTTATTTGCGTATCGGCGAAAGATTTGACGCCGTCGCCCGAGGCGCCGGCGCCGACCACGAAAGTCACCGCCAGATCGGGCAATTCCGCCCGCAACGTATCCACCTTGTCCCAGATTTCAGGCGCCAATTCAGGGCCGGCGACGACCAGGATTTTCGTGTTGGCGGCCTTGAGAATCTTGACGAGCTGCCAATCCTCCAACATGGGGTTGACCGCATTGACGATGCCCGCCGCCTCGCCCCCGACGATGGTGCAATAGGCTTTCTCGCAGAGCGGCAGCAGAAACGAGACCACATCGCCCGGACGCAGCCCGTGATCGTGAAACATATTGGCCGCCCGGTAGCAGCCCGCCATGAAGTCGCCAAAACTGACCTCCCGCGCCGGCGCCTCGACCTCGCCGGGCACCAGAAATTTCGGGGCGATATTTTCCGGATC
>JAPYPT010000139.1 GCA_029937535.1 Alphaproteobacteria bacterium | reverse complement strand
GCTATAAATATGTGCTCGCGGTGCTCGTCACGGGACTTTCAGTCGCCTTCTATCTGGCTTCGTCGGGACTGAACGTCGGCTTTGTAGCCTACAGCATTGTTTTCGTTGCCACGGCCTACGTGATGAGCAAATTTTGGGGATCGGCCGCGGCGGTGGGCCGCAGACCGAAACACCCCAAAGATGCCCTGCGCCGCTATGAGGCGGTCAATGCGGCTCCCGGCAAGATTGCCCTCGGTTCCAAGAAATTGGACCTCGGCGGCAAGGGAGCCATGTTCGACCGGCTTCTTGTTTGTGAACATGCCGCCTACCGGGAATTTTACATCGCCAACGATTTTCATCTGCACCACGCCTGCCATGTTCTGGGGCCCGGCGATCTGGAGACGAAGGACGGGCGCAGACTGCTGGATGAATTGAAGAAAAAGCCGGACCTGGATGTATTCGTTGTCCATGACGCCACGCCGCACGGCGCCAGGTTTGCCGATGCGGTGCGAACGGACCAGCACTGGTTCGCCGGCAGCGACCCGGAAAAGGTCCTCGACCTTGGACTGCTTTCGGATCAACTTTCCCTGTTCGCGCCCATGCTCAGACCGCTGAAACGGAAGGAACTGGAAGACGTTGAACCATCCGAAACTGGCGCCCTCGCCACCATGGGCGCGGATTTATCGACCATTCCCGCCGGCCCGCTGTTGATGCTGACGGGCGCCAGCGTGGATGAGCGTCTGCCGTTCGAGAAAAATTCCTATACCGAGCACAAAAGCAAAAAAACGTCCGCCAATCGCGATGTCGATGAATGGTGGCTCTATATCGGCGGCGACGGCGAATGAAGGGCGCGGCTATTGGCGGCTTCTAATGGCTGCCGACCCAGCGCCCGAGGTTGAGTTTGTGAAATAACGAGCTCTGGGCAATGCCCCTGCGAAGGTCCCGTATGGAAACGATACCCTTTAGCTGGTCGCCATCGACAATGGGGAGATGCCGGCATTTCCGCGCGCGCATGAGATCGAGAGCGAATTTGGGTGAATCAGTGGGCGCGATGACGTCCGGGTCGGTGGTCATGATGGCGCCGACGGTAATTGCCAAGGGGTCCTGGGCGGCGGCGACAACTCGCCGCGTTATGTCCCGCTCCGTGACGATGCCGACGAGCCTGTTGTCTTGATCGACAACCAGAATAGACGAAATATCGTGTTCATCCATGCGCCGGGCCGCTTCGAAGGCCTTGTCTTCCGTGCTCAGACAGCGAAGCGCCTGATTCTGGACGATATCGGGAATAACCTTAAGCGTCATGGCCCAACCTTTTCATGTGTGCCGGTGAACATCCATTCCACTCCAAATTCCCGCCGCAGGCAACAGTTCATCAATTCCCATGTCAATCACCAGGCATCCACCGCCGGACGCTTTTTGCCCGGACCGCGCTTTTCTGTTCGCACCGATTTCAGGCAATTTATAAGCCAATGGCGGCTTTCCGCCGGGTCGATGGTGTCGTCGATGCCGAAGTAGGAGGCATGGTTCAGGGCCTTGGCGCCTTCATAAGCTTCATCGACCATTTTTTGATAGGTCGCCAGGCGCTCCTCTGGATCTTCAATGGCGGCCAGGTCGTTGCGGTAGCCCAGTTTGACCGCGCCCTCGATGCCCATGCCGTAGAATTCGCCGGTCGGCCAGGCGACGGTGAAATAGGCCGCCTTGTAAGAGCCGCCCGCCATGGCGATGCCGCCCAGGCCATAGGCCTTGCGCAGCACGATGGTGAAGAACGGCACCGACATATTGGCGCCGATCAGGAACAGCCGGGAGGAATGGCGCACCAGGGCGGTCTTCTCGATCTCCGGCCCGACCATGATACCCGGCGTGTCGCAGAGGTTCAGGACGGGAATATCGAACGCGTCGCAAAGCTGTAAAAACCGCGCCGCCTTGTCCGCGGCATCCGAATCGATGGCCCCGCCCAGATGTTTCGGATTATTGGCCAGCACGCCCACGGGGCGCCCCTCCACCCGGATCAGGCAGGTCACGACGCCAGCGCCGAAGCCCGCGCGCAGTTCCAGGACCGAGCCGATGTCGGCCAATGTCTCGATGACTTCCCGCACTTCGTAGACCCGCAAGCGGTTCTCGGGCACGATGCGGCGCAACAGGCGCTGGTCCGGGGCCTCCCAGCCCTCGATGGGGCCTTGAAAATAGGATAGATATTGTTTCGCCGCATCGATCGCATGGGCCTCGTCCTCGACCAGAATATCGACCACGCCGCTGGGCACCTGAATGCTCATGGGACCGATATCTTCCGGCGCGAAGACGCCCAGGCCACCGCCCTCGATCATGGCCGGGCCGCCCATGCCGATGTTGGCGTCCTTGGTGGCGATGATCACATCGCAACAGCCCAATAACGAGGCATTGCCGGCAAAACAGCGCCCCGTGGTGATGCCGACCATGGGCACCAGGCCCGAGAGCTGGGCGAAGCGGGAAAATGTCCGGCTGCCGTCGCCGCCCGTGCGGTCGGTGTCGCCGGGCCGGCCGCCGCCGCCCTCGGCGAACAGAATGAAGGGCAGGCGGCCTTCCTCCGCCAGGTCGATGATGCGGTCCGTCTTGCGATGGTTTTGCACCCCTTGGGTACCGGCGAACACGGTGTAGTCGTAGAACATGATGGCGCAGCGGTTGTCCGGCTCGCCAAACTTGTCGTCATTGACGGCGGCGATGGCGGTGATCAGGCCGTCAGCCGGGCTCTTTTCGATCAGGGTTTCCACGCTGTGACGCTGGCGCTGGGCGGCCAGCACAAGCGGGGCATATTCCACGAAGGTGTCCATGTTGCACAATTGCGCGATGTTTTCCCGCGCCGTGCGCTGGCCCTTGTCGTGGCGCCGGGCGGTGGCCTTGGGACGGCCGGCGTCGCTATGCAGATAACGCCGGTCGAGGACTTCCTGCAGATCGGGGCGGATGTCATCGAGATCGATTTCTTCCCGCGTCTCGGCGTGCGCGCCGGCGACATCGGCTTCCTCGATGAACAGCAACGGCGCGCCGTCATAAATGGTGTCGCCCATGGCCACGGCGATGGCGCGGACATAGCCACTTACCTGTGCCGGGATGACATGTTCCATTTTCATTGATTCCATGACCATCAGCGGGGATCCGGCGGTGACCTCGTCGCCAATGGCCACGTTAATGGCAACGACGGTGCCTTGCAGGGGAGACAGCACCGGCAGGGTACCGTCCGGTCCCGCCACGGCCGCGCCGGCAGGTGCAATAGGGCTGGGCTCCGCCGCACCGCTGGCGATCCCGGTCGAACCTGATTGTCCGAAGTTCAATACGGCCAGGGGATCGTCGTCGCTCACCTGGGCGCCGGCCAGATTGCGGTCCTTGGTGGGTTCATGGGTGAAGTAGCCGGTCTTGTGCGGGGCCTCCTCAACCAGGCCGGCAATGTGATCGTCCAAAAACCGGGTGTAGAGAACGCCCTTGGATATCAGGTCGTGGCGCAGCAGATTTTGCAAAAACCCGATGTTGGTCGGTACGCCTTCGATGCGGAATTCACAGAGCGCGCGGTAGCTGCCCTTGATCGCGGCCGCATAAGACTCGGCGCTGTATGTGATGACCTTTGCCAGCAGGGAATCGAACCGCGGCGTCGTCGCGTAACCGGCATAGCCGAAGGTATCCGTGCGGATGCCGGGTCCGGTCGGGGGATCGAAGGCGCTTAACTGCCCGCCCGCCGGCGTCGCCGCGCCTGATTTGTCCATCCGTTCCATGTTGACCCTGGCCTGCACGGCGTAACCACGGATCAAGGGGCCATCGGCCGGAATGCCAAGATCGTCCAGGCTGTCGCCGTTCGCCAGCCGCAACTGCGCCCGCACCAGATCGATGCCGGTGATTTCTTCCGTGATGGTGTGCTCCACCTGCAGGCGGGGATTGGCTTCCATGAAAATAAAATCGTTGGCGGTTTCATCGACCAGGAATTCGAAGGTGCCCACGTTGGTGTATTCGAGGGAACGGGCCAAGGCGACCGCCGCCTTCAGAATGGCCGTGCGCAGGCCCGCGGCGAGGTTGGGTGCCGGTGCGATTTCGAGTATTTTCTGATGGCGGCGTTGAATGCTGCAATCCCGCTCACCCAAATGGCGCACATTGCCGGCGCCATCGCCAAGGATCTGTACCTCGATGTGCCGGGCCCTGGCGACATAGCGCTCCACGTACAGGGCGCCGTCACCAAAGGCGGCGGTGGCTTCGGAGCCCGCGCGCGTAAACGCTTCATCCAGATCATCGCCGGGGTTTACGACACGGATACCGCGGCCGCCGCCGCCCCGTACCGCCTTGATCATCATGGCGCCACCCTGCAATGACGCCATGAAGGCCTGGGCGCCCGCCAGATCGACCGGTCCGTCGCTGCCCGGCAGGACCGGCACACGGGCGGCGATGGCGATGTTCCGGGCGTTCACCTTGTCGCCCAATTTATCCAAAACCTCCGATCCCGGGCCGATGAACAGCAGACCGGCATCTTCACATTGCCGCGCAAAGGCCGCGTTCTCGCTCAAGAAACCATAGCCCGGATGGATGCCATCACAGCCCGTCGCCACGGCCGCCGCGATCACCTGCGCCATATCCAGGTATGCCGGCGCGCCCATGCCCTGCAGGGCATATGCTTCATCGGCGCGAAACACGTGCAAACCCTGGGCATCGTCCTCGGAATATATGGCGACGGTGGGAAGCTCCAACGCGGCGGCGGCGCGCTGGATACGAACGGCAATTTCACCGCGGTTGGCGATCAACAACTTGGAAATGGACATACAGCCTCACAAACTTGGGTAGAGGCGTTAATATATCGCTGCTTCGGGCGGTGCAATGGAGCGCCGGACCCCGGCGTTGCCGATGGTCACGGAAATTGAGCGCTAAGGATCAATCCGTGGATTGGTTCGCGTTTGCATTCAAGATGTCACGATAGTCATCAACGACGCACTCCGGCGGCAGGGTGAAGGTCACCGTGGTGCCCCGGCCTATCGCCGTATCTATGTCCAGGGTGCCCTCGTGCATGTCGATCATGGATTTTACCAACGGCAGACCCAGTCCGGTGCCCTCGTATTTACGATCCAGCTTGGCGTCAATCTGGCCGAATGGCTGCATGACCGCATGCAGCTTGTCAGGGTCAATGCCAATGCCGTTATCGCGCACTTGCACCACGCAGCCCCGCTGTTTATCGGCGGAAATGGAAAGTTCCACGACGCCCTGTTCGGGCGTGAACTTGATGGCATTGGACAGCAGATTGAGGATGATCTGTTTCATCATCCGGTCATCGGCAAATATCTGCGGCAAGTCGTCTTTAATGTTCGAATTCAAGACGACGTCGCCCTTGGCGGCCCGTTCCTTGGAAAATGATATGCAGGTTCTGGCAACCTCCGTCATATCGATTTTGCCGACGTCTGGCTCAAGCTGACCAGCCTCGATCTTCGACATATCAAGTACGTCGTTGATGACGTTCAGGAGATGATTGCCCGAGTTATGGATGTCCGCGACGTATTCGACGTATTGCGGTGCACCGATGGGGCCGAATGTTTCGACCTTGATCATTTCGGAAAAGCCGATGATGGCGTTCAACGGCGTTCGCAGCTCATGGCTCATGTTGGCGAGGAAATCCGTCTTTGCCTTATTGGCCGCGACGGCCTGGTTCATGGCGATTTTGAGCCGTTCCTCGCGCTCGTGCAGTTGGTTGACCATGCCGTTGAAGGCGATGGACAGGCTGCGCAACTCCCTTGGGCTGCCCCGCGGCAGGGTGGCAACCTGGGTTTCCAGTTCGCCGGAGGCAACGGCGATGGCGGCCTCGTCAATGGCAATGATCGGCTTGGCCAGAAAGCGCGCTAGCAGCCAGCTGCATATGGCGGCGAGGATCATACCGATCAAGGTGATCAAGATGCCGGTCCGTTTGACATGATCGGCGCGATGTTCAAGTTCAGCAATCGGTTGCGGCACCATGACACCCCAGCCAACTCCGGGAACAGCCGTGTGGCCGGCGATCATGTCGGCCTTGAGCGGCGGCGAGAAAAACTCGGATACACCCGTTTCCCCTCGCATCATGGCGCCGACCACGGACAATTTGGAGGCATTCTTGGATGTATCCTCCCAGGTCGAGTTTGGGTGGGCCACGACCACGCCCTTTGCATCGACGACCATGGAGTGTCCGCGCTCGCCGAACGCGATCCGGCGTTGGATTTTGCGAATATAGGCGGTCGTTAAGGTTCCGATCGCAAATCTTGAGCCTTCCAACGCCATCGTGACAAAGAAGTACGGATTGCCCCGATCCTGAATTATGTCGGAGAAAAAGACCGCGCCGCCGGCTGGCAACCCCGCTTTACGCAGCCGCGCGATAACACTTTCCGATGGATGGGACGGCTGGCCATCGTCGGTTTCCATCAAGGACCGGACGACGGTATTGGCCTCATTGACGATGCTGACATCATGAAAGCTCAATGACTTGAAAAAGCGATGAGAGGCGAGGCTTGGCGTACCATTTGCCGCGTTGAGGACGGCGAAGCGGAAGCCTTCCTTGACGTCGGTAACGTAGCGGTCAAACACGCCACTCAGATTTTTTGCGATGATAAGATGTTTTTCCGCGACGGACTCATGTTCGTTGCGCAAGGCAGTGTGTTGGTCCCAGGCCGAGAGCAATATGACCGGAAACGCCGAAATCAGCATGAAGCCGATAAACAGGATGAACTGAAGGCGAAAACCGTTTGCTTTGCCAGCGCCTCGTCCGAGCCAGTTCTTGATATTCGATCTGACAGAGGTGTCTGCATGCATGGCCGCCGGCTCCATCTCGTTAGCGCCTTGGGTAATCGACATTCCTAGGAAACTCCTACAACCCTTCGTGGTGGCATCGTAATTTTAGGGTCTTAAGATTGTCTTAATGACACTGTTCGGGCGAGGTGCTGACGGCTATTGTAAGAATTACGCCGGAGCCAGGTGCATGGCGTTATGATCACGAATTCCGACATTGATGGTCACAAGCGGTCTGAAGAATTGATTTGGAGAGGCCTCGAGCAAAATGACTGGTACGACCACGAAGATTGAATTGCCGGGCGCGGCGGTCGAAGTTGTCCGAAAAGGGGCGGGTCCGCAGTTATTCGTGCTGCATGGCGGCGGCGGCCCCGTCGCGGCGATGCCGTTCGCCGATAAACTGGCGGAGAATTTTGAAGTCATCGCCCCCGTACATCCGGGTTTCGCCGGTTCGGCTATCCCTGACCATTTCGATAACCTGCAGGATTTGGTCTATTTGTATCTCGATCTGATGGATGCCCTTGAATTGGAAGACGCCGTCATGATGGGTTTTTCCATGGGCGGTTGGACGGCGGTGGAACTTGCCGTGATGTCCACCGCGCGCATATCCAAGCTGATTTTGGTCGATGCCGTCGGCGTAAAGGTTGGCGGCCGCGAAGACCGCGATATAGCGGATGTTTTCGCCACCCCGCCGGACGAGCTTGCCCGCATGATGTGGCATGACCCCGCCAAGGCGCCCAATCCCGCCAACATGACGGATGCCCAGTTGGAAATAGTGCAATCGAACCGGGTTGCCCTGGGCCTCTATACCTGGGAGCCATACATGCATAACCCAAAGCTGCCCCACAGGCTGCACAGGATCGATGTGCCGACATTGTTGCTCTGGGGCGAAAGCGACGGGTTGGTAACGCCGGACTACGGCCGGGCATATTGCGCCATGATCCCCGGCGCCGAGATCATTGTTATTCCCGAGGCCGGGCACGCACCGCAGGCGGAACAGCCCGGGGCTTTCGTCGAACATGTCGTCTCGTTCGCAATATAAAAATAGTCAGTAATCGAGGTCCCGCGCCATGAAAGCCTGGTTCTTTACCGAGGATGCCTACCCGCAGTTACCCGATCAGGACACTTATCGTTCCATCCGGGTCAACCTTCCCAGTAAACATTACGATCCCGAAATAGGCGCCGATAATTATCACCAATTTCTCGACATGTGGCTCATGGCGGAAGAGCTCGGCCTTGAGATCATGCTGAACGAGCATCATCAGACGGCGACCTGCGTCGTCCCCTCGGTCCCCATCATAGCGGGCATTCTGGCGCGGGAAACCAAGACCGCGCGCATACTGATACTTGGCAATCCGTTGTCGAATTTGCCCCGGCCGACCCGCACGGCGGAAGAAATGGCGATGATAGACGTCATCTCGCGCGGCCGGCTGGAATGTGGTTTCGTGCGCGGCGTACCTTACGAAAGCGCGCCCGCCAACGTATTGCCCTATCGCGGTACCGAACGGATGTGGGAAGCCCATGATTTGATCATCAAGGCATGGACCAGCCACGATGGCCCCTTCAACTTCGAAGGACGCTGGTTTCATGCCCGCCAGGTCAATGTCTGGCCGCGGCCCTACCAACAGCCCCATCCGCCGATCTGGGTGACCATCGGCAGCGCCGGCACCGCCCGGCCCGTGGCCGAACACGAATATGTCGGCGCGGTTTTCCTGGCCGGCTATCCGGGTATCCGGGCCATATTCGATGGCTACCGCGATCGTTATCTTGCCCGCCACGGCAATGAGGCGCCGCTGGACCGGCTGGCCTATTGCGCCCTGATCTATGTGGCCGACGACGAGGCGGAGGCCAAGGCGGGCGGCGAAAGACTGTTGTGGTATATGACGTCGAACAAGGTGCCCGTGGAATATTCCAATCCGCCGGGATATCATGCGCCGGCGGTGGCGGCGAAAATCGCCCAGGGCGGCATTGGCGGCGCCGGCTTGCCGCTGCGGCCCACTCTGGATAATCAGATGGCGCGGGGCAATGTGTTTTGTGGCACCCCGGACCAGGTTTTTGAACAGATCAAGGCGTTTTACGAATATTCGGGAGGTTTCGGAAATCTGTTGATCATGGGGCAGGCGGGGCATCTGACGTTCGCGCAGACAAGGCGCTCCATGACCCTGTTCTCAACCGAGGTCTATCCCCGGCTCAAGGAGCTTACCGCGTCCTATAATGGGGACGCCATGAAGGCAACCCGCGCCGCGCTGCCCCATCGGGATGCCGTCGATCTGGGCACCTTCGGCCTGGAATTCGCGCGCTGAAAAGATGCAGGAAATCCCTCTTTCCCAGAACATTCCACCGGCCTGGTATGGCTCCGACATAGGTGCGCGGCCGGAGCTGTGGTTGGAAACTTTGAGTCCCGCGGGTATCGCCGAGCTTGAGGCCGCGGCCAGGGGCTGTTTGGACCGGGGCTTGGAAATCGCCGGGATTTCGGCCAAGAGTTTCGATTTGCCGACCATTCGCCCGCGTCTTGCCCGCCTCCGGGACCAATTGCTGCGGGGCATTGGGTTTGGTCTGCTGCGCGGATTGGCGGTGGCGGACCATGACCGGGAGATGGCGGCGGCAATATTTTTTGGCGTTGGTGCCCATCTGGGCCATGCCCGATCGCAGAACGGGGCGGGGCATCTGCTGGGCCATGTGCGCGATATTGGCGCCGATAGCGGGGACATGAATGTCCGTATCTATCAGACCTCCGAGAGGCAGACGTTTCATACGGATTCCTGCGATGTGGTCGGTCTGCTGTGCCTGCGGGATGCCGTCGAGGGCGGCGAAACCTTATTGGTCAGCGCTGTTACCATATTCAACGAAATGCGCCGCCGGCGCCCTGATCTGTTGCCCTATCTGTTCGAACCCCTGGCGACCGACCGGCGGGGCGAGGTGGACCGGGGGCAAAAGCCGTACTTTCAAATACCCGTCTTCAGCTGGCATGAAGGTCATCTGACCTCGATCTATCAACGGCAATATATCGATAGCGCCCAGCGCTTCAAGGGGGCGCCGCGCCTGACGGACCGCCATGTGGAGGCGCTGGATATGTACGACGATCTGGCCAATGATCCGCATCTGCATTTTTCCATGCGCCTGCGCCCTGGTGATATGCAGTTTGTCTATAATCATGCCTTGCTGCATGACCGTACCGGGTTCCGCGATCATACGGAGCCCGAAAACCGGCGACATCTGCTGCGCCTTTGGCTGTCCTGTCCCGGCGACCGGCCCCTGCCGGATTGTTTTGCCGAGCGTTTCGGCAGTACGGCAATCGGTGATCGCGGCGGTGTCTTCGTGCCTGGCACGCGGCTGCACGCGCCATTGGATTAGGCTCCGCCATGCGAAGTTTTACCGGACCTTTCGCGCCCTTGAGTGACGAAGCGCGCCGGCGGTCCCGCGAAGAGACTTTGGCGGCGGGGCTGGATCCATTGGCCGCGGTCTGGATTTTTGGCTATGGCAGCTTGATGTGGGATGCGGCATTCCCTCATACAGTGGCGAGAGCGGCGCGTTTGCCGGGCTGGCGGCGGGAAATGTGCGTCTGGACCGCGCTGGCCCGCGGTACACCGGATTGTCCCGGCCTCTCCCTGGGATTGGTGCCGGGCGGGGTCTGTGACGGCATGGCCTATGAGATCTCCGCGGACGACCACGACCGGGAGCAGGCTTTGGAATTGATCTGGGAGCGGGAAATGTGGACCGACATCTACCAACCCACCTGGGTGTCATTGGAGCTTGTGGATGAAGAGCTTTCCGATGCAGGTGACGGTGAAACCCAGGGCGGCGCCATAACCGCGCTGACCTTCACCGTCAATCAGGCCAGCCCGCAATTCGCGGGCGGTCTGACGCAGGAACAGACGATCGAACACATCGCCCTCGCCACCGGAGAGCGCGGCCCCTGCCGCGACTACCTCGCCAATACGGTCGCCTCACTGCGCGCATTGGGGATCGACGAAGGCCATTTGAATGCTCTGAATGACGAGGTCAAAATGCGGCTTTAGAGGTGTTTGATAGGCCTGACCCCGGGGTGGGATTTGTGCTGGCGAGACTGATCACCAAAGCAACGTTTTACAAGGCGTGGGCCGTCCACCCCATCGCCTCATTTCGATCAATGCGTCGACTGTTAAGAAGCCGTTTTGCACCCTGAGAACGGCATCATGGCGGCCCATATTGCGTTGATTATTTCGCCCAACAAAGCCTTCAGCCACTTGAGGATGGGGCGGCAATTGTTCAGCCCGTTCTCCGTGCTCCGGTAGAGTGATCAGCGGAATTACGCTATGTATTGATCCGCATATGGTTTATTGAAGCAATCGGCGAATTATTCACCGCCCGGCACGAACATCCCGGTCCAAAGGATGGTCGGCGGATGCAGAAGTTTTTTTTGGTTGCCATGCCACAATGAAGTTTTGAAGGCGGAGAAGCAGAGAAAAGGTCGCGATCATCAAGGTTTTAACCGTATTCGGCACCCGGCCGGAAGCGATCAAATTGGCCCCTGTCGTCAAGGCACTGGCGGTGGCGGAGGGTATCCAATCTCTGGTTTGCGTGACCGCCCAGCACCGCGAGATGCTGGATCAGGTCCTGGCATTGTTTGATATCAAACCTGACTACGATCTCGATATCATGCAGGCCGGCCAGGGTCTGGATTACATCACCTCCGCCGCGCTGTCGGGCGTGCAGGGAGCGATCCAGGACTGTCTTCCGGACCGGGTCTTGGTGCAAGGGGATACGACAACGACATTCGCCGCCGCCCTGGCGGCCTTTTACGAAAAGGTCCCCGTCGGGCATGTTGAGGCTGGGCTGCGTACAGGCGATAACTATGCGCCTTGGCCGGAGGAGGTAAACCGAAGAATGACCTCCGTCATCGCGGATCTGCATTTTCCTCCTACTGAAACCGCGCGGCAAAACCTGCTTGCGGAGAGCATCTCCGATGACCGTATTCTGGTGACCGGCAATACAGTTATCGATGCGCTGTTGCGGACCACGGATATCATTGATAATTCGGACGAATTGCGGGCGGCTCTTGCCAAAAAATTCGACTTTATCGGCCCGGACAAACGCTTGATCCTGACCACCGGGCACCGGCGGGAAAGTTTTGACGGCGGGTTGGAGCGCGTCTGTCAGGCCTTGGCGATATTGGCGGAGCGGGATGATGTGGCGGTTGTTTATCCCGTGCATCCGAACCCCGTGGTCAAAAATATTGTAGACGAGGCCCTGGCCGGCCATGACAATGTGCATTTGATCCCGCCGCTGGATTATCTGCCGTTTATCTATTTGATGCGCCGGGCGGAACTGATCGTCACGGATTCGGGCGGCGTGCAGGAAGAAGCGCCCTCGTTGGGCAAACCCGTTCTGGTCACCCGGGACACCACCGAGCGGCCCGAGGCGGTCGCGGCGGGCACGGTTGAACTGGTCGGTACGGATAAGGATAAACTGCTGCGGAGCGTGACCGTTCTGCTGGATGACAAAGAGGCCTACCAACGCATGTCACGGGCCCATAACCCCTATGGCGACGGCAAGGCCAGCGAACGGATCGTGGAGAGATTACGCCATGAACACCTTTAACAAGATCAGCGTTATCGGCCTGGGCTATATCGGCCTGCCGACGGCGGCCGTGTTCGCCAACCAAGGCGTGGAAATCGTTGGCACCGACACCAACCAAGCAGTGGTCGACAGCATCAACGCGGGCAAGCCGCATTTTGGCGAGCCCAATCTGGATGCTCTCGTGCGCCGGGTGGTGGAGAACGGAAAACTGAGCGCCAGCCTGGAGGTGCGGCCGGCGGAAGCTTTCTTGGTCGCCGTGCCAACACCGCTGCGGACGGGCGCCTCGTCTGATTTTGGCGCCGATCTTCAGTATGTGCGGGCGGCGGCGGAGGCCATTGCGCCGGTGTTGGTGAAGGGCAATCTGGTCATCCTGGAATCCACCTCGCCCGTGGGCACGACGGAAAAAATGGCCGGCTGGATGGCCGGGCTGCGCCCGGATCTGAGCTTTCCCCAGGACAAGGGCGAGATGGCGGATATCAATATCGCCCATTGTCCCGAGCGGGTATTGCCGGGCAGGATTATCGAAGAGGTGGTCAACAACGCCCGCGTGATCGGCGGCATGACCCGGAAATGTGCGCAACGGGCACTCTCGCTGTACCGCATTGTCGTGCAGGGGGAATGCAAGGTGACCAACGCGCGCACGGCGGAGATGTCCAAGCTGACGGAAAACGCCTATCGCGACGTCAATATCGCCTTCGCCAACGAGCTCTCGGTGATCTGCGACCGGCACAAGATCAATGTCTGGGAATTGATCCAGATGGCCAACCTGCACCCCCGCGTGGAGATCCTCTCGCCGGGCCCCGGCGTGGGCGGTCATTGCATTGCGGTCGACCCCTGGTTCATTGTCGACGGCGCCCCGGAAGACGCGAAATTAATCCGCATGGCGCGCCAGATCAACGACGCCAAGCCCGGATTTGTCTGTGAAAAGGTTGCAGAGCGCGCCAAAGACCTGGTGCGGCCGGTCATCGCCTGTCTGGGCCTGTCCTACAAGGCGGATGTGGACGACCTGCGGCAAAGCCCGGCATTGGAAATCGTGACACAATTGGCTGATATGAAGATCGCCGAACTATTGGTGGTGGAACCCCACGTCTCCGCCCTGCCACCGGTTCTGACGGATCGCGGCTTGGAGCTGACCGATTTCGACATGGCCATGGAGCAGGCCAATGTGGTCCTGCTATTGGTCGATCACAGCGCCTTCATGCACATCGACCGTGACCTGATCAAGGACAAGTTCGTGATCGATACCCGCGGCGCCTGGTAGCCGCGACACGCTCTAGCAGGCTGCTGAAAAACGATTTAAAGCGCTGGCATTTGCTAGATTTTCGTCATTCCCGCGCAGGCGGGAATCCAGGGAATGGCCAAAATACGCTGATTTTCCGGCGAGATCTGGATTCCCGCCTTCGCGGGAATTGTCTGTTCGTAAATTGGTATAATTGT
>JAPYPT010000443.1 GCA_029937535.1 Alphaproteobacteria bacterium | reverse complement strand
GAACAGCGCGATGCCCTTGTCGGGGCGGGTGCGGCCGGTGATGATATCCATCATGGTGGTTTTGCCGGCGCCATTGGGGCCGATGATCGCCCGCATCTCGCCTTCCTCGACCACCAGGCTCAAGTCGTTCAGCGCCTTGAAGCCGCCGAAACTGACGGAAATGCCATCGAGGTACAGCACATCGCTCATGGCTTGCGCCCCGTTCCAAAAATGCTGGAAAGCCTGAAGCTGCCGGCGATGCCGGCGATGCCTTGTGGCAAAAACAGCGTGACGGCGATGAACAGCGCGCCCAGGGCGAACAGCCAGACTTCCGGGAAGGCGGCGGTCAGATAACTTTTCGCCATATTGACGGAAACCGCGCCCAGGGCCGCGCCGAACAGGGTGCCCCGGCCGCCGAGCGCCACCCAAACCACGATCTCGATGGAATTGGCGGGGGCGAATTCACCGGGATTGATGATGCCCACTTGCGGGACGTACAAGGCCCCGGCGATACCGGCCATCACGGCGGAAATGGTAAAGACGAAAAGTTTGTAATGTTCGACGCGGTAACCGAGGAACCGCGTGCGGCTTTCCGCATCCCGGATGCCCACCAGGATCTTGCCCAGTTTCGAGGTCACGATAACCCGGCAAATCAGGAAACCGCCCAGAAGAGCAACGCCGCTGGCCACGAACAGGGCGGCGCGGGTGCCCTGGCTGCGCAGATCGAAGCCCAGCAACTCCCTGAAGTCGGTCAGGCCGTTGTTGCCGCCAAAGCCCATGTCGTTGCGGAAAAACGACAACATCAAGGCGAAGGTCATGGCCTGGGTGATGATGGAGAGATAAACCCCGCTGACCCGGCTGCGGAAGGCGAACCAGCCAAAGATAAACGCCAGGGCGCCGGGCACGGCCATCACCATGACCATGGCGAAGAAGAAATTGTCAAAACCCAGCCAGTACCAGGGCAATTCCTGCCAGTCCAGAAAGACCATGAAATCGGGCAATTCCGGGTTGCCGTAGACGCCCCTATCGCCGATCTGGCGCATCAGATACATGCCCATGGCATAGCCGCCCAGGGCAAAGAAGGCCCCGTGGCCCAGACTGAGAATGCCGCAAAACCCCCAGATCAGATCCACTGAAAGCGCCAACAAGGCAAAGGACAGATACTTGCCGAACAGGCCGACGATATAGTTGGGCACGTGCAGGGGGGAGGTTTCGGGCAGGGCCAGATTGAGCACCGGCACGATGATGGTGATGGCCGCCAACAGGACGGCAAAGATTTTTGCGCTGGGGTTCAGGATCACGGCCTAACCCTCCACCGCGCGGCCCTTCAGGGCAAACAGGCCCCGGGGACGTTTTTGGATGAACAGGATAACCAGAACCAGGATCAGGATCTTGCCCAGCACGGCGCCGGTATGGGGTTCCAGGAACTTGTTCGCGATACCCAGGGACAGCGCACCCACCAGGGTGCCCCATAAATTACCGACGCCGCCGAACACCACGACAAGAAAACTATCGATGATATAGCTTTGCCCCAGGTTGGGGCTGACGTTGTCGATCTGGCTCAAGGCCACGCCGGCCAGGCCCGCGACGCCGGAGCCCAGGCCGAAGGTCATGGCGTCGATCCAGCTAGAGCGGATGCCCACCGCGTTCGCCATGGCCCGGTTTTGCGTCACCGCGCGCATGCGCAGGCCAAAATCCGTGTAGCGGATGATCAGGGTCAGGGCGAGCATCACCATGGCGGCGAAAACGATGATCCAGATGCGGTTGTTGGTCAGCACCAGACCGCCGGTGATCTCGATGGAGCCGCTCATCCACCAGGGCGCGATCACTTCCCGGTTTGTCGGGCCGAAGATGGAGCGCACGAATTGCTGCAGCATCAGGCTCAGGCCCCAGGTCGCCAGCAGGGTTTCCAGCGGCCGGCCGTAGAGAAAGCGGATGACGCTGCGTTCCAGGAAGATCCCGAATAGACCGGCCACCAGAAAGGCCGCCGGAATGGACAGCAACAGCGATTGGGTCACCGCATCGGGGTAATAGGCAAGCACGATGGTCTGCACCACGTGGGTGGTGTAGGCGCCCAGCATGACCATCTCGCCATGGGCCATGTTGATCACGCCCATGACGCCAAAGGTGATCGCCAGTCCGATGGCGGCCAACAGCAGGACCGAGCCGAGGCTGATCCCCTGGAACAGATTTTGCAGAATATTGAAAAAGGCCAGGCGCTGTTCGATGCTGGCGGCGGACTCCTTGACCGCTTGCAGCAAATCGCCCGTTGCCACCAGCGCCGTGCCGGCCAGCAGGTCGCGCACGTTCTGATCCGGGAAACCCGCCAAAATTTGCGCCGCCGCCTGTTTTTCCGCTTCCGTGCCATGGCGCAGGCGGGCCGCGGCCAGGGTGCGCGCCAACGCCTCGCGAACTGTTTCGTCGACCTCCTTCAAATAGGCCTTGGAC
>JAPYPT010000138.1:12566-13759 GCA_029937535.1 Alphaproteobacteria bacterium | reverse complement strand
CTCAACCTCGTGGCCGCTATGATCGCCGCCAAATGATTGTCAACAGGCCCTAGTCGATTTTCTCGGGCAGCCAGGTGGCCAGTTCCGGCAGCCAGATCAACAGGGCCAGGACGAACAATTCGATCACAATGAATGGCAGCGCCGAATAGATGATCACGCCGAGATTGATATGGGGCGGCGCCACGCCTTTCATGACATAGAGCAACAGGCCAAAGGGCGGCGTCAACAGGCTGATTTCCATGACGATCAGCATCAACACCATCAACCACAGCATATCGATGCCCAGGGACTGGGCCAGGGGCATGAAGAACGGCAGGGTCAGCAGCAGCATGCTGACCTGATCCATGAAGGCGCCCAGGAACAACAGCACCAGCATCATCAGCACCATGCCCGTGAGCGCCGTCATGTCCATGGCGACCAACAGCTCCAACAGGCCGGAGGTAGCGCCGGATGCGGCCAGGGCCTGGGCAAAGACCAGGGAACCGGTGATGATGAACAAGATCATGGTGTTGATCTTGGCCGTCTCCATCATCGCCTGCCACATCTCGCGCCAGCCGAAATCGGCGCCCTCGATGCCGCTGATGACAACAATCTTGTTGAACAGACGGAAGAAATAGCAGACCGCCGTGGCCGCCAGACAGCCCAGGGCGGCGGCTTCGGTGGGCGCCGCCAGCTTGAAAAAGATGCTGCCGACTACGACCACGAAAATTATGAACAAGGGCAGGATATACAGCGTGGAAGGCAGGATGCGGTTCAAGATCCGCAGCATCGGGCCACGGTAGGTGGCGGTGTAAACGGCGCGGCCGCGACGGTTGATCGTCAAGGTAAGGGGTTGGTCGAGATGGCTGTTATCAGCCTCGGCGGCGGGCGCCAGTTCTGGGTTCAGGGCGCAACGGCCCACCACATAGGCAAAAAACAGGAAGGCCATCAACATGCCCGGCACGATGCCGGCGATCAGCAGCTTGCCGATGGACTGTTCCGCCAGACTGGCCAGCAGCACCGCCAGGGCCGATGGCGGGATCAGCATGGCGATACCGCCCACCGCCATGATCGGGCCGACGGCAATGGCCGGCTTGTAGCCGCGCTTCAACATATCGGGCAACAGCACCGAGCCGAGAATGGCGGTATTGGCGATGGTCGAGCCTGAAAGGGAGGAAAACACCGTGCCGCCGACGATAGCGACCACGGACAGG
>JAPYPT010000138.1:0-12556 GCA_029937535.1 Alphaproteobacteria bacterium | reverse complement strand
GGTGATCAGACGGTCGATGGCGCCAATCGCCTTGAAGGCGACGCCAGTATGCAACAGGATCTCCCCCATCAACAGGAATAGCGCAATGGGGGTCAGGACGAATTTCGCCACGGCCAGGTGGAATTCCTTGGGCATGGATTCGAGACCGATATCGCCGCCCAGAAATAGATATGTGCCCAGAATATTCGCCGCGAAAAAGGCCAGCGCCACGGGCAGGCCAAGGAACATGCCCAGGCATACCGAGCCCAGCAGCAGAACCATGGCCATGTACCATTCCATGGCCTAAAACCCCGCGCTGTCGTCGGGTGAGAGCAGCTCCGAAGGGTGGCGCATGCGCAGTAGGAACGAGATCACCAGCATCAGACAACCGATGGAGAAGACCAGCATCATCCACCAATCGGCAATGACCAGCAGTTTGTCGGGCAGGGCCTCATCCACGTAGTCGGTAATCGTGCTGCGGACGCCGTAATACAACAACGCCGCGCAAATCATCGCCCCGACGCCATTCATGGCCCATTCCAGGCGTGCCGCGATGCTGGGCGGCAGGGCTGTGTCCACGACATTGACGCGGACGTGGGCGCCTTGTTGCAGCACCCAGGGCGCGGCCAGAAAGACCCCCATGTAGAGAGCGTATTCAATACCCTCGTACAGCCAGGGCAGGTTGCCCCAGCCCAGGCGGCGCAGGGCCAGATCAAACGGGATCAGCACCGCGAAGGAGGCGATGGAGGCGGCCACAAGGCCGGCCAGAAACAGGTTCAGCCGGCTGTACCAGGCTTCGAACCGGTCGAGAAAGGCGCCCATATTCGATTCCGCCGGAAATCAGGCGGCGCCCGGACCAGGTGGTCTGGCCGGCCGCCGCCCCCACGCTGATTACTTGGACAATAACTTCCGCAGATTGGGCCCGTGCTTGGGGCTTTTCTCGATAATCGAGGCCCAGGCCGTATCCTTGGCCGCCTTGACCCAGGCGTCCGCGTCGGCGCCGGTGAATTTGATCACCTGCATGCCTTGGCTGGCGGTCTTGGCGTTCTGTTTGGCCAGGCGATCGGCCCATTTTGAGGCGATCAATTCATGCTTCGAGCCGACCTTTTGCAAAACGGCCTGCTGTTCCGCCGTCAGCTTGCCCCAGGCCTTGTGGTTCACCAGGGTCTGGATAAAGGCGTAATAGAAGCCAGGCTCGACCCGGTACTTGGTAACCTTAACCCAGGACGGCGGCCAGCCCAGCGCCGGCCAGCCATAGCCCGCCACGGTGCCATTTTCCATATAGGTGTAAACCTGCGCGATGTTGGAGCGTTGCACGGTGGCGCCCAGGGATTTGAAGAACGGCACATAGACCGGTGACACGCGCAGATGCAGGCCGGTCAGGTCAGGCTTGTCGATCTTTTTGTTCAACCACAGAAAGAACGGGCCGAAATTGGAATGACGGGCCAGGAAATGGATATTCTTGGCCTCGTACAATTTGCGCAGATAGGTGTAGCCGCCGTTGACCCGCATCTCGGCCGCGGAATAATCCGACAACCGCACCGAGGCGGCTTCCGGCACCACGTTGGCCCAATAGGCCTCCGGGCAGCCGACGATGTCGAAGACGCCCTTGGTCATGCGTTTGGTCATCTCGAACGGGCTGCCGATGGCCGGCGCGCCGCCAATCATCTTGATCTGCACCACGCCCTTGCCGGTGGCATTCAGATCTTTGACGAAAACCTCGAACGGTTTCGACGGCGGACTGCCGATGGGGAAGCAACTGGCCCCCTTCAGGGTTATTTCCTCGGCCTGCGCCGGCATGGCCATCAGCCCGCCAATCGTCATGGCCGCCGCGACGGCGGCCAGTGTTATATGTTTCCCAATCATGTCTTGAACCTCCCCGGTCATATTCTCATGTTATTAAGCAATGTTACCAACAATGCCTGATCGAGCACAGGCATTTCGCGGGCTCATGGCGGACAAGGGGCGGGATATGCCGGCTGACGACGGGAATAGTGTTCAAACCAAGGGTAAATGGCGCATGGTGGCCATTCTAACCCTGATCGGGGCCGCCTTTGGTTTGAGTTACACGTTGTTGCGCATGGCGGGCGGTGTGATGTCATTTTCGGTGCTGGAGCTGGAACACGCCACCCGTACGGGCGCTTTCGTCGGTCTTTGCCTTGGTATCTTCATGATGTTCCATGTCTATGACCAGCGCGGCGCCGCCATCCGCCGCATGAGTTTTCTCGCCGGCTGGGTGGTCATCGATGGCGCCTCCACAGTGATCATCGCCTTTGCCATCATATTGCAGCGGGCGGTCACCGCCCTGGTCCGCGGCGAGGGGGGCTTCTTTACCGATTATCTGACCAGCAGCTTTTGGTTCGACGTCCTCGTTGCCTTTCTGGTGTTCGTCATCATCGCCCTGTTCATGCAGATCCGCCCCTTGTTGGGGCCGGGCGTAATGTGGAAAGTGGTGACGGGCCGCTACCATCAACCCCGCAAGGAACGGCGCGTCTATATGTTCCTGGATTTGAAGGACTCCACAGCCACGGCCGAACGTCTGGGCGATGCGCGCGCCCATGCCCTGATCTCTGAGGTTATCTTCGATGCGGACCGCCGGATCGCCGAACATGGCGGCGAGGTTTTGAGTTACAACGGCGACGAGATCGTCGCGACCTGGCTGGAGGCGGATGGCCTGGCGGGCGGCCAATGTCTACGCTGTTACAGCGACATCATCCGGGCCTTGGCCGACAAGGCAGCGCATTTTCAGGAAAACTATGGCCTGCGTCCGGAATTCTGGGCCGGCTTTCACGCCGGCGAGGTCATGGTGGGCGAATGCGGCGACAGCAAACGCGCCATCGTGCATATCGGCGATACCCCCAACACCGCCGCCCGCCTGGAACACCTGGCCAAGGACATGGGCCACAATTGCTTGATATCGGGCACCTTGCTGGCAGCCTTGGAGGTGCCGGCAAGCCTGAAATCGTCGCCCCTGGGCGCCGTCACCTTGAAAGGGCATGGGCACGAGACGGAAATTTATGCCCTTGAGCCGGCCTAAGCAGTTCCCAGTTCCGCCATGGCAATGTCCGCGTCATTGACGATGTTGGTCGCTTCAACAGTTTCGGCAAGGTCGCGGGCCTGCTGAAAACTGGCCTGGGCTTGGGTGGTTCGCTTGGCGGCCATTTCCAACAGGCCCAAATTGTAATGACATCTGGCTTCAAAGGATGGCGCGTCGAGAGCACGATAGCCGTCAATAGCGTTCTGCAAATACCGCCTTGCCTTTGACTTCGCGAAGGGCAGGGTACGCAGCAGGAAGGAAAAATTCGCCAACATGACCGACGTGGGCGGTTTCTCCTCCCCTATGACGAATTGCAGATAGGTTTCTCCAAGATACTGATTGCCCATGGCCGTGGCTGGCGTCATGCCCCAATTTTCCGCTTCCGCCTGCGCCGCTTGGATGCTGCGGACACCATTGGCCATGTCGCCTTGCATCACCTGTGCCGCGCCCATGGCCATTTTGATCGGTGGTTGGACCATGGCGAATGACTTTTCGTTCATATCATCCATGGTGTCGCTGATCAGGGCGGTCCCTTCGGCGGCCTGGCCGGAGAATATCATGGCGGCGGATTTGTAAGCTGACGCAGCCAATCGGTCGACGGGACTAAGGCAGATACGCAGGGCGTCATCCGCCCTCTCGATAGCCTCGCCGAAATTGCCGGCGTAAAGATCGACGACCGCCAAGGCCCATTGCCCCATGCTGCGGGGCCGTGGGTCATTGGTTTCCCGGCTCATGGCCATGAGCTCCATGAATGCGGCCCGGCTTTCACCCGGACGCCCCCAAGCAATCAAATCCAAACCGTTGGCAAGCTGCCCTTTCGACGCCAGCCAGATATCACCGTGCCGGCGGGCAACCTCGACCACCCGCGCACCGGCCTCGCGCTGGGCCCTATCGCGGGCTTCTCCGGGTTGCCCCCAATAGGCCCGGTGCCACATGATGCCCATATCGGCATAGGCCACGGCGAGTTCGTCGTCATCCGCCTCCGCCAGGGATTTTGCCCGGTCCAGGAACTGCCGCCCAATCTCCGCCTTGCAGCCGAAGACATGGGCATAGCCGGTTTCGAACAGAAAGCGCGACAGCCGCCGGTTGTCGTTCAATGCCTCGATACGCTCAAGATAGGGTTCCACCAGGTCGATCAGGGCGCCGAAGTTGTATTGGAAATACAGGGCGCGGGCGATGTGCAGCAATATATCGGCCAGAACCGTATCATCGACGCAGCCCGGATTGGCCTCAATGATATCCAATGCCTGTTGCAGTTGGTTTTGCGCTTCCTCCAGGGAATAAATGCGCAGGCTGTTCTCGCCGGCGATGGCGAGATACTTCACGGCCCGGCCAGGGTCGTCACTGCGGCTCCAATGATAGGCCAGGGTGTCCGCTGCATCGTCCCGCTGGAAACCGCTTTGACCTTCGATCGAGGCGGCGATGCGGCCATGCAGGCTTTGCCGGCGGGCGCTCAACAAGCTGTCGTAAATGGCATCCCGTGTCAGGGCCTGGCGAAAGGCATAGGCGCGGCTCGTCGGTTCCAGACGGATCAATTCCTGCTGCACCAGGGTTTCAATATGTTGCCCGGCCTGATCTGCCAAACCCGACGCCCGCGCCAATTGTTCGGAGGTAAAGCGCGCGCCGGTGACGGCGGCGGTTTCCAACACCGCCCGCGGGCCGCTTTCCAGGCGGTCAACCCGGTCCATGAGCAGGCTTTCAATGGCGACGGGCAGGGCAGCGCTGCTTTGCCCGGCATCGAAGGTTATAGTCTCGCCTTCGCCCCCGATTGCGCCGGAATTTTGCAGAAAGGCGATGATTTCCTCGGCAAACAAGGGATTGCCCTCGGACTTTTCCGCCACCAGGCGGGTCAGGCCGTCCGGCGGGCTCTGGCTGTCCAGCCGGTTCCGCAACAGGGACTCGGTTCCACCGGCGCTCAGTCTTGTTAATACAAGGTCCGTCGTCCCATCCTTGCCGGACCAGGGTGGTTGGTAGCCGGTGCGGGCCGTGGTGATGGTGAAAAGCGGCAGATCCTCCTCGCCCTCCACGACCCGGGCGAGCAGCGCCTGGGTGGCGCTATCGGCCCATTGCAGATCTTCAACGACCATGACGGTGGGGGAGACCCGGCAGCGTTCGCGCAGCATGGTGATGACGGCGTCGCGGGTGCGGATGCCCAGGGTTTCGCCGGCGATTTTGTCCATGTCCACGCCAGTCGCGGCCAGGCCCAGCAGGTTCATCAGATAGGGCAGGGAGTCGTCGGGTTCGATGCCCAGCATCTCGAGGCCTTGTTGCAGGCGCCGCTCAGCCTCCGCCGCCACCGCATTATCTTCAATTCTGAAGGCCCGCCGGACAATCTCCATGAGCGGCGCGAAGGCTGTCTCCTGGGTATTGGCGGCGCAGTGGCATTCCAAAAAGAAAACCCGGTCGTCGTCGATGCTTTCGCGAAATTCAAAACTAAGGCGCGATTTCCCGATGCCGGGTTCGCCCTGGATACAGACCGTGCGCTGGCTGCCGTCCGATACCCGCCGCCACAGGCTTTGCAGTTGGTCCAGCTCCCTTTCGCGGCCAACAAATGGTGTCAGTCCATGGCTCCTGGAAATGTCAAAGCGGGTGACGCCTTCCCTGATGGCATCCAGGCGCCACAACTCCTGAGCCTCGGATTTACCCTTAAGGGTGCGTTCGCCAAGGCACACGCTATCGACAAATCCATCCACCAGGGCCTGGGTGTCGGCGCTCATGAAAACGGTTCCGGCCTCGGCCGCCGTCTCGATGCGGGAGGCCAGATTGACCGTATCGCCCAGCGCCGTCATGCCGGATTTCTGACCGTCGCCCACTTCGCCAACCACCAAGGGTCCGCTGTGGATGCCGACCCGGAAGCGCGGGGCGGCGCCATGTTTTGCCTCGAATTCGGCGCCAAGGATAGAGATTCGAGCCTGCAGGTCCAATGCCGCGCGGCAGGCCCGCAAGGGCGCCTGCTCAATGGCGATGGGCGCGCCGAACAGGGCCATGATGCCGTCGCCGGTCATTTCCTGCACCGTGCCGCCATTTGCGTGGATTGCCTCGCTCAATTCCCGATGCACGCGCTGCATCAGCAAATAGGTCTGTTCCTCGCCCAATTTCTCGGCCAGGGCGGTATAACCGGCCATATCGGCAAACAGCACGGTGACCTGCCGCCGTTGCCCCGACGATGTGCCCGACGATGAATTTGGGTCAGAAAAAGCCTTGCTCACGCCGCCGCCCCTTCGCGCTGGTGATCTGGCGTCATGCTACTCACGAAGGTGGCCAAACTCAATGCTTCTATGCACGCTGCAACGCTTTGACGGCTGCCGTTCATGGGCCTATTGTGCGGCTTGTCCATCAATCAAGACCTTTTGGGGAGATGCCTGATATGGCCGTGAAATATCATCTGATCAGTTCCGTTACTTGACCGTGGGTACAGCGCGCCGTGATTCTTTTGCGTGCGAAAGACGTCGAATTTGAAGTCACCTACATCGATCTGTCCGACAAGCCGGATTGGTTCCTGAAAATCTCGCCACACGGCAAAGTGCCTGTGTTGTCCGTGAACGACGATCCGTTGTTCGAATCCAACGCCATCGCGGAATATCTCGACGACGTGGTCGAACCCCGCAAGCATCCGGAAGATCCGTTCAAACGGGCCCGCAACCGGGCCTGGACGGATTTCGTGCCCGACTTCTCCAAGGGCATCAACATCTACTACACCAAGACCCAGGATGAAGTGGCTGAGAAGGTCGCCGCCGCGCCGAAGTTCCTGCAAAAGCTGGAAGACGCCATCGCCAAGGAGCGGGGCAATGATGGGCCCTATTTCAATGGTCCGGAGTTGTGCCTGGTCGATGCGGCCTATGCGCCGTTCCTCCAGCGTCTGGCAATGGTGGAGCAATTCGCCAAGACCGACATTCTGCGGGACTTCCCCCTGGTGCAGGCCTGGTCCGACGCTCTGCTGGCCAACGATGACGTCATCGGATCGGTCGCGCCCAGTTTCCCGGATGTGTTTTACGCCAACCTGAAGAACCGGGGCTACTACGTGGGCACTCTATTGAGTGACGATATCGCAGCAGCCGAATAATGCTGCGGGGCAGATGCCACTGCGAACGGGTCCGGTATGAAATTACCGGGCCCGTGCGCCAGGTGGTGGAATGCCATTGCGAAAGCTGCCGCCGGCTCACGGGCAGCGTTTGGCACGCCACGGGCGCCCGCCAACGGGATGTCTCCATTACCGACGATGACGGTGCCTTGCACTGGTACCGTAGCTCGGAAAAAGTGGAGCGGGGCTTCTGCGGTCACTGCGGCTCCACCCTATTTTTCCGCCGCGATGGCGCCGACACAATTACCATCACCGCCGGCAGCCTGGACCAGCCAACGGGTCTGAAGCTGATGATGCGCATTTTCACCGACGACATGGCCGACTACGCCGCCGACAGCAGCGGCGATGGCATTCCGAGCCACGCTCAATTTCCCGAGATGCACCACTTCGCCATTCCGGAAGAATAGCTGGGTCGCTGCAGTAGTCGTCGAGGTCCAATCCGCCGTCATTCCCGCGCAGGCGCATTGCTGTCTGGTTTGATTTTTGGACGGTGCGTGACGCGAACGGACATGCAAACAATCGTCAGATTTCCTCGCGGCCCTGGATGCCCGGATCAAGTCCGGGCATGACATCTTTGACTGTTTTTAACCAAAAATACGCTCCCCTCGTCATTGCCGGGCTTGACCCGGCAATCCAGGGTCGTCTGGCTTGGCCTAGATGATGAAGCATCATGTCTCAATATTGAAAGTCGCCTGAAGCCGAATGAATTCAGCGGTCTGCGTCAGGCGCGCCGAATTTAAACCGGACAGTAATGCGCCTGCGCGGGAATTACGGCGGCGGCTATGTCCGCTCAGCCGGCCGCGTCCAATAACCAATCGTGCATGAAGCGGCCATAGCTGCGGGCGACGTAGATATCCATGTGGTCACCGTTGGCGAGGTGGTGTACCAGGATGGCCACGCCGGCCGATACGCTTTGGGCGCAGGAGCCGGGTGGAAAGTTGTCGTCGCGTAGGTCCAGAGTGCAGCCCTTGGCCAGGATCCGCGGGGCGGCTTCGACGGGAATGCGGAAAACCACGCGGGCATGGGACAGATCGGTCAAGGCGCCGCCCGCTGCCCCGACCCGTGCCGCCAGGTCCGGCGCCTCACCCACCAAAAGCCATTCGCCTGGGCCCAGCCACAGGGCGTGTAGTCCCGCCTCCAGGCTGGCGCGGTTGGCCTCGCTGGGCAGCGCGAGGGCGATGTCGATGGTGAAGCCGCCGCTTGGCGCGTAGAGCCGATGGATCGAAAGGCCCGTGCGTTCCTCGATCAGGTCGTTGTTGCCGGGCGAGCCGGCCAGGGCGGAGCGGCGGGGCGGAATATCAGGCACGCAGACGCTCCCCCTTTGGATCGATAAATACAGGCTCGGTAACCGTGACCGCGACGATGCGGTTATCCAGGGGCGAATGGGCCCAAAGCGTCTCGCCCATCCTCTGGCGGCCATTGCTGACCATGGCCAGGGCAATCGGCTTTTCCAGGTTGGCGGAATAGACGGCGGTGGCCACATGGCCCGCCTTTTCCATGCCCGGGTTTGCTTCCGCCGAGCCCAGGATGATGGCGCCGGGGGGAATGGCGCTGGCGCCGTCGCGCGGCTCCAGACCAACCAGGTTCAATCGATCATTCGGTGTCAGAGCCGGAAGGTCTAGGGAGCGCCGGCCAATAAAATCCTTCTTGCTGGACAACATGCCGCCCAACCCCAGATCGTCAGCCGTGGCGCGGCCGTCGGCTTCCGGACCCATGACGAAATGGCCTTTTTCCGTGCGCAAGGTGGTCAGGGCCTCGGTCCCATAGGGCATGACACCAAGCTCTTCACCCGCCGCCAGCAGCATCTCCCACATTGCGTGGCCATGATCCGCCGGCACCGCGACTTCGTAGGCCAACTCGCCCGAGAAACTGATGCGGAATACCTGTGCCGGAATGCCGCCGATCCGCCCATCGCGCCAGGCCATGAAGGGTATGGCCTGATTGGCGAATTCCATGTTGCTGTCCAGATTATCCAGCAAATCCCGTGACTGAGGCCCCGCCACGGCGGCCACCGCCCATTGATCGGTGATCGAGGCCAGGTGCACCCGCAGCTCGGGCCAGACGATTTGCAGGTAATATTCCAGATGCGCCATGACCGGGCCGGCATTCGCCGTGGTGGTGGTCATGATGAAATGTTCGTCCCCCATGCGGGCGACGGTACCGTCATCGAAAACGCGGCCATCATCGCGCAACATCACGCCATAACGGCACATGCCCAGCGCCAGGGTCTTGAAGCCGTTGATATAGACGCGGTTGAGAAATTCGGTGACGTCCGGGCCGTGCAGATCTATCCGCCCCAGAGTGGACACATCAACGATGCCGACACCCTGGCGCATGGCCAGAACCTCACGGTTCACGGCCTCCACCGGGGTTTCGCCGGCCCGGGGATAATAATGCGGGCGCTGCCACAGACCGGCGGGGGTGAAGACCGCGCCGTTGTCCTCATGCCAGTCCTGCATGGGCGTGCGCCGGGTGGGGGCGAGAAACATACCACTGTCCCGCCCCGCCAGGGCGCCGATGGTGACGGGGGTATAGGGCGGGCGATAGGTCGTGACGCCAACCTCCGCCGGCGGTTTCCCCAAGGCGCCGGCCAAAACCGCAATACCATTGACGTTGGAGGTCTTGCCCTGGTCGGTGCCCATGCCAAGGGTGGTGTAGCGCTTCACATGCTCGACGGAGCGGTAGCCCTCCCGCGCCGCCAATTCCACATCCGCCGCCGTCACGTCATTTTGCAGATCAATGAACTGCTTGGCCCTGGACCCGCTCAAGGCGATCGGGGCGCCGGCGCCTGGGATAAATTCACCGTTTGCAGCACCGGTTACCGTCATGCCGGGGATGGCGCTATTGGGCACCAGGCTTTGCAGGTCTTCGCGGAAGATCAGTTTGCCGCCTGCTTGCGAATATAGATGTACGCTGGGGGTGAAGCCGCCCGAGACACAGAGCAGATCGCAATCAATCCGCCGTTCCGATTGGGGCACTGCATCGCCGTTCACATCCAACGGTGCGATGGTGACGCCGGTTAATGCCCGCCCGCCCGATGTATCGATAACCGCATGGTTGTAGAGGATCTCGCAATCCATACCGTCCCGCCGCTCCACCATGTGCCGGTGGTCGATAATGGCGGCAACTTCGATGCCGCCCGCGGCCAGAATGGCGGCGGCGTCATAGGCGCTGTCATTATTGGTGACGATCACGGCCCGCCTGCCGGCCTGTACCGCATAATCCCTCAGATAGCCGACGGCGGCGCCGGCCAGCATGATGCCGGGGCGGTCGTTATTTGCGAACACCAAGGGCCGCTCGATCGCGCCGCTGGCCAAGACCACCGATTGGGCCCGCAACAACCAAAGGACCTGCCGTGGTTTTTCGCCTTCCCGGCGCTGCACCAGGCCATAGAGGTGATCGTCATATTTGCCGAACACGGTGGTCCGCCGCAGCATGGTGATTCCGTCGGCGACGGTCTCTTCGCTTCCGCCTTCGTCCGCCAGCCAGACGTTTTGTCCCTTACGGGCGGCCTCTTCGGCGGCTGCCCGTCCGGCGGGGCCGGCGCCGATAACCAGCAGATCGCAATGGGCATGGCATTTTTCGTAAACATCCGGGTCAGGCACGGTTGGGCTCTCGCCCATGCCCGCCATATGACGGATAATGCTTTCATAGCGGGGCCACAGGTTCGCGGGCCACATGAATGTCTTGTAATAAAACCCCGCCGGCAGAAACCGCCCCAGCCAACCCAGTGCCTGCGCGAGATCCCAGCGCAAGGAGGGCCAATTATTCTGGCTATGGGCCACTAGGCCGTCATGCAGCTCGATCTGCGTGGCGCGAATATTCGGCTCCGCCCGGGCGCCTTTGCCTAAGGTTACCAGGGCGCTGGGTTCTTCGCTGCCGGCGCTGAAAATACCCCGGGGACGGTGGTATTTGAAACTGCGCCCCACCAGACGTACGCCATTGGCCAGCAAGGCGGAGGCCAGGGTATCACCGTGGAAGCCCCTATAGGTCTTGCCGTCGAAGCTGAAGGACAGGGGCCGCTGGCGGTCGATCTTGCCGCCGGTTGGCAATCGAAAACTCACGACGGAGCCTCCGTCGCTTCCACGCAGCCCAGAACATCATGACTGACGGCGTCCCGGCTGACCCGCAGCCAGCGGCGGCAGCCGTGAATATGCTGCCATAACTCTTCATGGCCGCCCTTGGGATTGTCTCGCAGGTACAGATATTCGATCCATTCGCCGTCGCTGGCTTCACCGGGTGCCGCCGGGCGGGTCACGGTGGCATCGCCGCCATAGCTGAATTCGTTCATGGCGCGGGGGCCGCAATGGGGGCAGGGGATCAGGAACATATTAATGCATCCACGGATAAGGGCCGGCACCCTTTTCATCCAGCACCCGCCCGGTATGAAACCGGTCCAGGCTCAGATCGGCATTCAATTCGTGGGGCTGACCCGTCGCCATGGTGTGGGCAAAGACCCAGCCCGATGCCGGCGTCGCCTTGAAGCCGCCGTAACACCATCCCCCGTTCAGGAACAGCCCCGGCACCGGCGTGGTGCCGATAATCGGGCTGCCGTCCATGGTCATGTCCATGATCCCGCCCCAGGTACGCAAAATGCGCAGTCGGCTGAATTGTGGGAACAGCGCCACCAGACAAGACGCCACATGCTCGATGGTGGCCAAATTTCCGCGCTGGGCGAACGAGTTATAACCGTCGATATCACCGCCCATGACCAGTTCACCCTTGTCCGACTGGCTGACGTATAAATGCGCCGCGCCAAAGGTGACAACCGTGTCCAGGCAGGGCTTCACCGGCTCGCTGACCATGGCTTGCAAGACGTGGGACTCGATCGGCAGGCGCACATCCGCCATGGCCGCCAGCTGGCTCGAATGGCCCGCCACCGCCAGACCGATGCGGCGGCTGCCGATATAGCCACGGCTGGTCTCCACCCCGGCAACGCCGCGCTGGTCCCGGCGGATGCCGGTGACCTCGCAATTTTGGATGATATCGACGCCCCGTTGGTCGGCCGCCCTGGCATAGCCCCAGGCGACGGCATCATGGCGCGCGGTGCCGCCGCGCCGCTGCAACAACCCGCCCTCGACGGGAAAGCGGGCGGTCTCGGAAACATCCATTTGCGGGACAAATGCCGCGACCTCGTTCCGGTTCAGCAGCTCCGCATCGATGCCGTTCAGGCGCATGGCGTTGCCCCGGCGGCGGAAGCTTTCCAACTGGCCCTTGGAATGGGCCAGATTGATGACACCCCGTTGGGAAAACATGACATTGAAATTCAGATCCTGGCTCAACCCCTCCCACAACTTCATGCCGTGTTCGTAAAACCGCGCATTGGCGTCGAGCAGATAATTGGAACGGACAATAGTGGTGTTGCGCCCCGTATTGCCGCCGCCGATCCAGCCCTTCTCCAACACCGCAATGGAGGTGAAGCCATGGTTCTTGGCCAGGTAATAGGCGCTGGCCAGGCC
>JAPYPT010000137.1 GCA_029937535.1 Alphaproteobacteria bacterium | reverse complement strand
CCGCGGCACGGGCCATGAAGCCGGTAGGAATATCGGGCAGGCCTTCGTTGGCGAGGATAGAGCAGACGATCATCGCCGCGACGCCCTCGCCCGAGGCCTGCAGGTCGGCGATCGCGGCGGCGAGGTTTTCCAGATACGCTTCGCACAAATCGGCCTCGCTAAGGCCGGGGACCAGGGGTCGGAATTTTTCGGGAAAGCGGAAGGCGCGTACAGACGGGTTTGACGATGGTTGCTGGCCCAGGCGGTTAAGGCTGCCGACCAGCTCGCTGTTACCGTGATAGGTGGCATCGGTACAGATCAAGCCGCGATTGCCGGTGGCGAAGCGCGCCATGCGCAGCGCCACCTCGTTGGCCTCGGTGCCGGTACAACTCAGGATGACGCTTTCAATTTCCGGCCCATGCAGGTCCGCGAAGCGTTCGCAGAATGTCACCACGGCTTCATGCAGATAGCGGCTGTGCACGTTCAGCGTCGCTTGCTGCCGGGCCATGGCCTCGACCACGGCTGGGTTGGCGTGACCGACGCAGGGGACATTGTTGTACATATCGACATAGCGCCGGCCATCGGCGTCGTACAGATACACGCCCTCGCCGCGGACAATGTGCAGCGGATGTTCGTAAAACAGCGGTGCGCCCGAGCCAAGCGCGCGGTTGCGGCGCGCGAGCAGATCTGTTGTGCTGGTCACGTATCCTCCTAGGGGGCAGGGTGTAAATAGCGCGAAGCAATACCCTACGACACGGACCCGCCGCCATGCAATGGAGGTAGTCCGAAGACGGAGGTGACGCCGCTATTGGCGCGACACTCTGATGCCCGGCCCTGCCGCCGGCGAAGCTTACGAGAGACGCCCGCCTATTGAGATGTCACAACTAGCCCTGCGATACCCGGGAGACAATTTCCCGATAGGCCGCTTCCGCCAGGTCGCGCATTTCATCGTCGTTGCGGTCCTGGATCGGATGCTGGACGAAGACCATGGCCGCATCGAAGCCAAGGGATTCCGCCTGTGCGGCCGCTGCCGGGATGAATTCCGTGGACGCGACGCCGACGCCGGGAATGCCGCGTCCTTCAAGGTCCGTGATGTCATGCATACAGCACGAAGTACACGAACCTCAATCAGCCAGGCCTTCCACCACCACATCGACCTCCGCCGCGATCTGCTGTTTCAGATCCACCGGCGCGACGCGGGTAAAGGTAGGTTTGCGGTAGCGTTTTACGGTGATCCCCTTGCCGTCCAACAACGCCTCGAGCTGGTCGAGAAAAATATCGCCCCTGGGCTTTGAAATATCCAAAAGCCCGACGGTCAGGCCATCCAGGGTTTCCGGGCGCGGTAGCAACTGCCGCCGCGCTGGTTCCTGCTCGGACGTTGGGTCGAGCATTATGCGCCCATTTCCATGTTGGTCATTCATTCCGTAATCTCCTTTGTAACAGGGATGGAGCCAATTTCACCGCTGGCGGCCCAGCCGCCGATGACGGCGGAAAACATACCCGCGCCGCCGCCCGCCCGGACAATATTCAAGCCGCCGGGGCGGAACTTCGGCCAGCTCTTGCCGGCCATCTTGGCGGGGACGCCTTCGGCGATGCCGCCCGCGCCGGCGACGATTTCATCACCGGGTATCATCAATAATTCGTCCAGTTCATCCTTCAGGCGGGCCTTGGACCAGCCGGCATCGTGGAACACCCGCTCGTGCTCCGGCGTGACGATCAAAAACGCATCACCCGCCATGACCATTTTGGGGTGGTCGACGATCCGCAGGCAGGCCGCGAAGGTGCGGGCCAAGGATACCGGCTCCCGCGATTTTTGATCCGCCACCGCCTGTACCCCGTCGCCCGCGAACAGGGTCACGGTGGAGGTCTCGGGCGAAAAGCCCCGTTCCACCGACAAAGAGTCCCAGTTCGAGCCTTCTTCGTCTTCGGCAAAGCAAAACGTGTACTTGCCCGGATTGCCCAGGCAGGCCCGATCAATGCCACCTGGTTTGCCGCCGCCCACGTTGCGGATCACCAATTGCAGGGCGCGGCCAATGGTGGCGTTGGCCCGGTTGCCCTGACCCAGGGCGTTTTCGCGCGAATTCATGCCAATGCGTCTGGCCATGGGTCCGTTGACGACCACCATGGGTCCGGCGAACATGGTGGTGCAAAGCAGACCATGCATGCAGAATTCCTCGATCAGGGCCGCTTCCACCGCCGCCAGGACCACGGGCAGGTACTCCGGCTTGCAGCCGGCCATGACTGCGTTGATGGCGACCTTTTCCACCGTGCAGGGCGCCAGATCGGGCGGGATGATGCCGATCACCTCGTCCGGCGCCCGCGTGGTGCCTTGCAGCATGCGGTAGACACGTGTGGGCGTGGGCGGCACCACGGGCAGGCCGTCGCTCCAGTCGCGCTCGAAACAGGCCTCGATCTCGTCCTCCAGGGGCCCGACCTCGATGCGCCGGGAGACGATGGGCAGATCGCCGAAGCGGACCGCCAGTTCTTCCGCCACGCCCGGCTCCACGCTTTTGGAGCCGCAGCCAGGGCGGAAACCCGGTAGATCTTCGCCCAAGTCCGAAATGCCCGTGAAGTCGCGCCATTCATCGCGCACCCAGCCGACAACGCGCCCGGTTTCGATGCCGTTTTCCATGCGCACCACGGTGGGTACCGTCTCGATCTCCAGATTGAAGGAGGTTTCCAACTCCCGGTCGTCCCGCACATCGGTTACGGAACCGGGGAAGCCTGGGTTATCCTGGCTGTAGACGGACATGCCGTTGGCCGCCAAATGCGCCAGGACCGGTTCAATCAACACGCAGGTTTCGCAATCCTGTTTAACGACGGCGACCAGGCCATTTTCAATTCTATCCATGGGGCGTGAAGGTAGCTAATTTGCAACGCAGTGTCGATGGCGGAACGGGAGAGTGAAATGGCTGTTTTGGAAATTGAGATCAACGACCACATCGCCTTGGTGCGATTGAACCGGCCCGAGGCGCGCAACGCCCTAAACCCGGAATTGATTGTTGCCCTGGCCGATTGCTGGGAGCGGCTCAAGGACGATGACAGCGTCCGCGTCGCCGTGTTGACGGGGGCGGCGGGTTCGACGTTCTGTGCGGGCGGCGACTTGGCCCGATTCATTCCGTTGCTGACCGGCGCCCGCCAGCCGGAGGACGAATGGGATCATGCGGTCATGGCCGATCCCGGTCTGACGGCGCGGGCCACCTTGCGTGATTTCGATCTTGGCAAGCCGGTGATCGTCGCCGCCAACGGTCATGCCATTGCGGGGGGCTTCGAGATGCTTTTGGCCAGTGACCTGCGCGTCGTGGCCGCCGGCGCGCGCCTTGGCGTCTCCGAGGTACGCCTCGGGATTCTCCCCGGCATGGGCGGGACGGCCCGCCTGGCCCGTCAGGTTTCGCCCGCTCTGGCGACCGAGATGTTGTTGACCGGCAATCCCATCAGCGCGGACGCCGCCCTGGCGGCCGGCCTGATTAATTATGTGGTTGCCGCTGACAAGGTCGTCGACGTGGCCATGGAACTCGCCGCTACCCTGGCCGCCAATCCACCCTTGGCCGTCCAGGCCGCGCGCCGGGTGACGCGGCAATCATTGGACTTAAGCGAGGCTGACGCCATTGCGTTGGAAGCCGAGGCATTGGCGTTTCTGGCCATGACCGAGGATGCCGTCGAAGGCCCTCGCGCCTTCATGGAAAAACGCGCGCCGGTGTTCAAGGGGCGGTAAACGTTTTAGGAATATATCTCTGTTGCGGCTTGAATATCCGTGCGTGAGAAGTCATTGCCTTTGAACAAGAGCGGTAATTCCAACTCCCGTGCCAGGGCAAATGAAAAGCAATCGCCAAAATTCAAGACGCCCGGGTGGCCCGCGCCCTTGCCAAACTGCCGAAAAGCCGCAAATGCGATGTCGGCGGTTCGACGGGTCACATTAACAACTTCAACTTCTGCATCTTCGAGAAATTCATCGACGGAACGATCCGCGACGGCGCCCAATCGATTGTGCATAACCATGGATGTTTCGAGCATAGTTGCCGCACTCAAATAACGCATATCGGCGGCCTCGATGATGTCACTGAATTGTTGTGCTTCCGCTTCTCCGCAAAGTATCGCTACCACGGCGGACGAATCTATGACGATCATTTGGGCAGGCCGTTCTCGTCATAGCCAATTATTTCGTCTGGGGTGCGGTCATCATAAACGGGCAAGCTCGAATAATATTCAGCAAGTCGGTTGAGTTTGTCGGCAATGCCCCGTTTCTTCCCTTGCGGTTTTTCGCAACGGGCCAACCGTTCTTCAATGGCCGTCTTGACGGCCTTTGTCATGGTCTCGCCAGTGAGGTCAGCTAGCTTCCGAGCCATCGCGTGGGTCTGTTCGTCTTTGATATTCAGGGGCATGAAATTCCTCCTTTCCTCCAATTTAGGAGGAAAAATGCAGAAATCAACCCCGCAGCACGGCTCCCGTGGCTTTCTCGACCGCGGCGACGATCTTGGCGGCGATGGTTTCGATTTCCGGGTCGGTCAGGGTGGCCTCGGTGGGTTCCAGGCGGGCGGTGATGGCGACGGATTTTTTGCCGTTCTCAATGCCCTGGCCAGAGTAGATATCGAAGACGTTGACTTCGCCAATGAAGGCCCTGTCGGCGCCCTTGGCGGCGCGCAGGATGGCCTCCGCCGTGGTTGCTTCGTCGACCACGAAGGCGAAGTCGCGCTGCACGGTCGGCAGATCGCTGACCAGCAGTTTGTCGCGGCTGCGGGACGCCTTGGCCTTGGGCTGGGGGGCGTTTTCGATGAAGACTTCGAACCCCACCATGGGCCCGGTGACATCAAGTCGTTCCAGGATGCGGGGATGAATTTCGCCGAATGCGGCCAGGACGGTTTTGGGGCCCAGGCGCATGACGCCGGAACGGCCCGGATGATACCAGGCGGGCGCATCAGCCGCGATTTGCATGCTGGCGGTGGGCGCGCCAATGGCCTCCAGCACGGCGATGGCGTCCGCCTTGGCATCGTAGGCATCGACGGGGCGGGCTGGGTTGGCCCAATGGCGGCGCGCATCCCGGCCCCGGCGCACGCCGGTGGCGACGAAGGCCTGGCCCTTCGGCGTCGGATCCCGGTATTGCGGCCCGACCTCGAACAAGGCCACATCGTCATGGCCCCGGTCCACGTTGCGGCCCACGGCCTGGATCAGATTGCCCAGCATGGAGGGGCGCATGGCGTCCAGTTCGGAGGAGATCGGGTTGGCCAGTAACATCTCCTTGGCCCCACCACCGAACAGTTCGGCGAAGCGGCGCGGCATGAAGGACCAGGTGACGCATTCCATCATGCCGCGGACGGCCAGCGCCCGCTTGGCGGCGGGCCGGCGGCGCTGCAGGGTGGTCAGGGCCGGCTTGGCGGTCACGTTGACGCGGGGCAGGGGGGTGGATTCGATTCTGTCGAAGCCGGCGATCCGGGCGACTTCCTCGACGATATCCGCCTCCCCATCGATGTCCGTGCGCCAGGTGGGCGCCGTAACCAGCCACAGATCGCCACTATTCTCGATGCCGAAGCCAAGGTCCGCGAGGATCTTGTGCTGCTCGTCATCCGTGACGTCAATGCCGATCAATTCCTGGACCCGCGAGGGGCGGAAACCAACCACCTTTGCCGGAACGTCGAAACTGCCCGCCAGCACGGTGTGGGAGGCCTCGCCGCCGCACATCTCGAGCACCAGGCGCGTGGCGACCTCGATACCGGGGCGCACCATGGCCGGGTCAACGCCCCGTTCGAAACGGTAGCGGGCATCGCTCTCGATACCTAGACGCCGGCCGGTGGATGCGGTGCGGTGGGCATCGAACAGGGCGGCTTCCAGAAACATCTCGGTGGTTTCGTCGGTACAGCCTGAAACCTCACCGCCCATGACGCCGCCCAGGCCCTCGGGTTCATGATCATCGGCGATGACGGTGATTTCGCCGTCCAAGGTGTATTCCTTGCCGTCCAGGGCCATCAGGGTTTCGCCCGGCCTGGCCATGCGGGCCTGGATGTCACCACGTACCTTGCCCGCATCGAACACATGCAACGGCCGGCCCAGGTCATAGGTGACATAATTGGTCATATCCACCAGGGCCGAGATCGGGCGCAGGCCGATAGCGAGGAGGCGGCGGCGCAGCCACTCCGGGCTGGCGCCGTTCTTCAGCCCGCGGAAATGCCGGCCCAGGAAGCAACTGCAGGCGGACTCGAAGCCGGGCTCGAAATTCAGCGTGACATTAATGGGGCTGTCGTAGGTGCCCTCCACCTCTGTCGTATCCAGGGGCTTCAATGTGCCCAGGCCGGCGGCGGCCAGATCGCGGGCGATGCCGCGCACGCCCAGGCAATCCTGTTTGTTGGGCGTGACATTGATATCGATCACCGGGTCGTCCAGACCGGCCAACGCGGCGAAGGGCGCGCCAAGGGGGGCATCCTCGGGCAGTTCGATGATGCCTTCGTGTTCATCGCTCAGGCCCATTTCACGTTCGGAACAAAGCATGCCGTTGGACTCTTCGCCGCGGATCTTGGACGGCTTGAGGACCATGCCGGTGCCGGGAATGGTGGTGCCCGAGGGGGCGAAGACGCCTTTCATGCCCGTGCGCGCGTTGGGCGCGCCGCAAACTACCTGTACCTGTTCCTCTCCCGTATCGACGATACACAGGCGCAGACGGTCGGCGTTGGGGTGCTGTTTGGCTTCGATGACATAACCCACCGTAAAGGGCGCCAGGTCGGCGGCGCGGTCTTCAACAGCTTCCAACTCCAAGCCGATGGCGGTCAGCTTGTCGGTGATTTCGGTTAGGGAGGCATCCGTCTCCAGATGATCCTTCAACCAGGCCAGGGTGAATTTCATCGCGACAGCCCCCCCGACATGGTGGGCACATCCAGCGGCACGAAGCCGTAATGATGCAGCCAGCGCAGATCGCAATCGAAAAAGGCGCGCAGATCGGGAATCCCGTATTTCAGCATGGCGATACGGTCGATGCCCATGCCCCAGGCAAAGCCCTGCCATTCCCTGGGGTCAACACCGCAGGCCTCCAGCACGCGCGGATTGACCATGCCGCAGCCGAGGATTTCCAGCCAGTCATCGCCCTCGCCAATGCGGATGTTGCCGCCTTCATAGCTGCAGCCGATATCCACTTCGGCCGAGGGTTCGGTGAAGGGGAAGTAACTGGGGCGGAAGCGCATGCGCAGGTTCTCCACCTCGAAAAAGGCCTCACAAAAGGCCTGCAAGGTGCCCTTTAAATGGCCCATGTGGATGTCCTTGCCGATCACTAGACCCTCGATCTGGTGAAACATGGGCGTGTGGGTTTGATCCGAGTCCGAGCGGTAGGTGCGGCCGGGCACGACAATACGGTGGGGCGGCGGGATGTTCTGCATGGTGCGGATCTGCACGGGCGAGGTATGCGTGCGCAACACCATGGGCATGCCGTCATCCCGGTTCGGCAAATAAAACGTATCCTGCATCTGCCGGGCGGGATGTTCGGGGGGGATATTCAGGGCCGTGAAATTGTGGAAGTCATCTTCGATATCGGGACCCTCGGCGATGGTGAAGCCCATGTCGGCGAAGATCGCGGCAATCTCGTCCATCACCTGGCTGATGGGGTGGATGCGGCCTTGCGGCTGGTGGCGTACGGGTAAGGTGACATCGATGCTTTCGGTTGCCAGGCGGGCTTCCAATTCAGCTTCGTGCAGGCCCGATTTGCGTGTTTCGATGGCGGCGGCGACGGCTTCCTTGACCTTGTTCAGCGAGGCGCCGGCTTCCCGGCGGTCCTCGGGGGCGAGCTGACCCAAGCCCTTCATCTGGGCCGTAATGCGGCCCTTTTTGCCCAGGGTAGCGACACGCACCGCCTCAAGGCCGGCGGCATCGGCGGCGGCGGCCACCTCGGCCAGCAGTTCATCGTGTAGAGCTTGAATATCCGTCGTCATGATTTTGCTTTCAGGCACTAGAGCATGTTGAAAATGAAAAAGGGGTCCGTCGCCGGACGGGCCCCAATTTCACAATATTGTATCCATGCGGGGCCCGATCTTGAGATCGAAAGCCCGAGGCGTTTGGCTTAGGCCAGCGCGGCCTGCGCCTGATCGACCAGGGCCTTGAATGCCTCAGGCTCGCGGACGGCAAGATCGGCCAGAACTTTCCGGTCGATCTCAATGCCCGCCTGCTTGAGGCCGCTCATAAATCGGGCGTAGTTGACACCATGCTCCCGGCTGGCCGCGTTGATCCGCTGGATCCACAGGGCCCGGAATGTCCGCTTGCGCACGCGCCGGTCGCGATAGGCATATTGCCCCGCTTTTTCGACCGCCTGCTTGGCAATGCGGATGGTGTTCTTGCGCCGGCCCCGATAGCCCGCCGCCAGAGCCAGAACTTTTTTGTGTTTGGCGTGAGATGTCACGCCGCGTTTTACGCGCGCCATTGTTTATTCTCCCCGCCTAGCCGTAAGGCATGAATTTTTTGATGATCTTGGCATCCGCCGCCGACATGATCTTGGAGCCGCGGTGTTCGCGGATCTGCTTGGTGGTGCGTTTGATCATGCCGTGCTGTTTGCCGGCTTGCTGGCGGCGGACCTTACCGGTCGCCGTCAGCCGAAAGCGCTTTTTCACGCTCGACTTGGTCTTCATCTTGGGCATTTCGATCCTCCTCTCGGGTCGGATAGGTCACAAAATAAATGGCGGCCGGGCATACCCTGGGCTTTTGCCCGCGCCGACGCGCCACACAGAACGGCGGTTTATAGCGCCGCGCCCTGGCCGGTGCAACCGGATTGTTTGGCGTGGCGGGGGCTAGGAAAAAATCGTCAAGAGGCCCTTTTTGACGACGCTATACCGGTATTGCCGCCGGCACCGGGCGTTTGACCGTGTCGGGGCAGCGCATTGGCCACGATGAGACCGGCAAGGCTGAAGCCCAGCAGCAGCGCGAAGGCGCCGCTGTAACTTCCCAACCCATCGAACAGGCCGCCGGCGACGATGGGGCCGAGGGTGGCGCCGAACGTACCGGAGGCGACCACGAGACCGAAAAGCGTGCCATGGGCGCGGGTTCCGAAAAATTCCGCCACAGATGGCGAGGTGATGGTGAAGAAGCCGCCATGCGCCGGCCCATAGATCGCCGCGAACAGGAAGAGCGACCACGCGGATCCCGCAAACTGCAACAGCACCAGGCTCGCCGCCAGAATTGCAAAGCATGCCACGAGCGACCGCCGCGCACCGTATCGGTCGTAGGCGCCGCCCAGGACAAGGCGGCCGACGATGCTCATGGCGCCGATGGTCGATAATATGCCAGCGGCCACGGTGGGTTCCATGCCCTGATCCACGGCAAATGGCACAATATGGACAATGACGGTGAACAGGCAGAAGAGGTCGCAGAACTTGGCGGTGCAGAGGATCCATAGGGTCCTTGAGCCGAAGGCCTCCCTTAAGGTGACGCCAGCCTCCGCTTGAACCTGATCGGCGGATGCATCGGGCGCCTCTCCGTCGGGCTTCAAGCCGAGAGCAGCGGGGTTGCGGCGCAGCACCAGCGCTGAGCCGACAAGCACCACGATCGCCGTAACGCCAAATAGCAGGCAGGTAAACCGCCATCCCGGCCCGGCGATCAGCGCCGCCGCGGCGATCGGCACGAATACCTGACCAATACCGGCGCCGGACTTCACGACGCCGGTCATCAGGCCGCGCCGCCGCACGAACCACCGTGCGATGGTTGAGAGGGTGGCCACGTCGTGGGCGGCCAAGCCGGTGCCGACCATGACGCCGTAGTAGAGATAGAGTTCCCAAGCCGCCTCCATGCGGAAGAGCAGGGCATAGCCAAGGCCAAACAAAATGCCGGCCACCGACAGAACGGCGCGCGGGCCGAACCGGTCTCCGGCCCGGCCCATGAATACCGCACCGCCGCCCATTATGAGAAAGGCAAACGAAGACGCGCCGGAGATGGCCGTGCGGGACCAACCAAACTCCCGCTCAAGCTCGGGAAAGAGCACGCCAAAGGTGAAGACGCCGCCGAGATTGACGGCTTGGATAAGGCCACAAGCCGCGACAATGCGATAACCGTGGAAAGCGCCTTTATCACTCAATTTTGGACGAATATTGGACAAGACCTCGGCTTTCTTGGAAATCTAACTAACACTTTGGCCCTGAAGTCCGTCCAACATGGTGTCGAGTGTAGCAACTGTATCGGCTAAATTCACCTGTGCAATTGACAAGACCCATGGTCTTCTGTTGACACGAACCGCGCGTCAACCGGCGTCACGCTAGTATCCGCTTATACCCTAGCGTCGCGCGTTGTCTTACCCGCCTTGGGGGCTGTTCTCCCGCCGAGGCGTGGGAATAAGTTACCTATTCTCACTGCTTAGGGGAGGACCGACCGCATTTATGGTCGCCCTCGCTCTCTTTTTTGACACAATTATACATAATAACCAATATGATTGCGGTCGCCACAAACGCGCCGATGAACTGTGCGGCCAACCCTCCCCACTCTTCGTCTCTAAGATCCAACTGCATCTCTTCGGTCGGAAAATCAACATCGTTAAATCGCAAACTGTTGAAGCCGTTTCGGTTTATTCCCAAATCAAATTCCAAATAGCGGTGTTTCTCGGATCCTGTTGCCAGAAATGCTGTTTCGTCAGAAACAGTTGCCCGCAAACCAACGCGTACCCCCGCACTATTTGCCCGCTTGTCACCAAACGGAATCTTAATATACGTCATTAACTGATTGTCTTGCGCCATCGCCGTTTTCGGCACTGAGGCGAGCATCAGAGCCAGCACGGTAAGAATTATGCATGCATTTTTCATCGCTCCATCTCCCAACAAAAGGGCCGCCTATCGGCTGAGCCAATTGTTCTTCAATACGCAAATTCAAACTTGCCTCTGAACATGTAGAATTTATTCTTCCATGCGCCCTGTATACCCCTGAGAACCGAACTGAAGATGACTGTCGCCATCACTGGCATCGGTATTGCATGCACCAGCAATAATACAAGTCTGAAAATTCGCATGTTGAATTCCCAACTCGCTCTAAGCGTACATTGCATTATTAGCTACAAAGTAACAAATGCTACCTCTTTTCGAAACCATGTGGTCATCGCCGATCGTTTCCTCGAATTCACCTATTTCGTCGAATATTTTTTTAAAGCGACCTTATCGGCTGGACCGGGACTCGGTCCGATAAGCGCGGGGCTTTATGAAGGCTGATGAAGCGGTTTCCAGTAGAGCGGGAGCGCAAAAAAATCAATAAACTGCCTTCCATGAGTTTTACTGCTCCCAACAGCACCTAATCCAAATGAAACGACACCTCGCCAATTTCGCCCAGAGATGCGCTGACGCAATGGACGGCGGTGGAATAGTGCAGTCCCGTGCAGGTCCCGGCCGCAACGATGTCGCCCGCCTTAAGATACATTCCGTGCTGGATAAGCTTGTTCGCGAGCCATGTGACGCTCTGAACCGGGTGTCCCAGCACCAAGGCGCCGGGCCCCTGGCCGACGATATCGCCGTCATGGGAAAGCAAAATTTCGTGTGTCAGGTAATCATACTGTCGCCAATCCGCCACCGCTTCGCCGACGACGAGGGCGCCGTGGAAGGCGTTGTCGGCAATAATTTCTTCCAGGGTAACCGCTTGCCAGGCCTTGAAACGATGGTCGCAAATCTCAATCGCCGGCATTACCGCCTCAATCACCTGCCCCACGTCGTCAAAGGTGAGCGGGCGACCGGAGGCCGTTAGATCCTTGCCGATCCGGAAGGCGAACTCACCCTCCATGCCGGGTTCGAAGAAATCCCGGCGGTGCAGCCGGGTTCCGGATTTATAGGTCTCGCCATCAAAAAGCAGGCCGTAAAAAGGTTCCGTGGCGCCAATTAGCCGCTGGGAAACTTCGCTGGCGGCACCCACTTTATAGCCAATCGATTTGGAGCCATGGATCGCGCCATAATGTTCCTGAACCTTATAGGCGTTCTCCATGCTTGGTTGATCGCGCAATCCCGCAAGACGTTCGAGCGGCGTGCCCGAACGCCGTGCGTTCCTGAGCGTGATGGCGGATTGTTCAAGCATGCGCCACGATCTCCCGCTTCACCGCGCCGTATTCGGTGCGGTTTCCACCTGTCATTGTAGCCATTCCCCACCATACGGGCAATTTGGCGGTCGGTGGGTTGAATTGGGGTCGACCGCACCGCCATAAAAAGGCAAGTTGTGACAACTGCGGGGCCGCCCCGCTCCGAAATAAACAACACTGGAGGAATGACGATGCGAGCGAACAATATCAAGCAGATGTGGCAAGACGGTAAATGCGTGACCCTGGGCTGGCTCTCCATCTCCCACGGCTTCACGGCCGAGGTCATGGCGCGTCAGGGTTTCGATGCCCTGTGCATCGACCTGCAACACGGCACTTCGGAAATGAACAGCGTCTTGCCCATGCTGCAGGCCATATCGCAGACCGACACGGTCCCCGTCGTGCGCGTGTCATGGAACGAGCCGGCGGCGATCATGCGGGCCCTGGACATGGGCGCCTACGGCATCATCGTGCCGCTGGTCAATACGGCCGAGGAAGCGGCGAAGGCGGTGGCCGCCTGCCGCTACCCGCCCGTCGGCATGCGCTCCTCGGGGCCCACACGCGCCGCGCAATACGCCGGCGCCGATTATCAGGCCAACGCCAATGACGAGATCGTCATCATGGCCATGATCGAGACCAAGGAGGGCCTGGCCAACCTCGACGCCATCTGCGCCACGCCGGGCCTCGATGCCGTTTACATCGGGCCGGCCGATCTGTCGTTCGCGTTGGGCCTGGACCCGCGCGGCGATAATCCCGACCCGCTGCATCTCGAGACCTGTGACAAGATCCGCGAGACCGCGCACAAGCACGGCATAAAGGCCGTCATGCACTGCGCCAGCGCGGCTTTCGCGGCGGGCGCCGTGGAGCGTGGCTTCGACATGGTGATGCTGACCTCCGATCTCGCCTGCATGATCGCCGGCGCGCGCCGGCAGCTCGACGAACTGAAGGCCAAGACCGCCTGACGTTCACCGCCAGGTGACACATGCCAGGTGAGACATGTGGTTTGGCCTGAGAAAATAGGGAAGCGGAATAATGGCGGCAGCAATGCATACGGTCGGCGTCATCGGCCTGGGCATCATGGGGCGGCGGATGATCACCAACCTGGTCAACCATCCCCGTTTCAGCACGCCCTGCGTCTGGGACCCGGACCCCAAAGCTCGCGCCGACACCATGGCCGAAACACCGGGACTGGCCATGATGGAGAGCGCCGATGCGGTGATCGCGGCGGCCGATTTGGTCTATATCGCCACGCCACCCCTGTGGCACCGAGATTATGCCGAACGTACCATGGCGGCGGGCAAACCGGTCTATTCCGAAAAACCACTGGGCGTTGACGTGGCGGACAGCCGGGCCCTGGTCGCCGCACTTGAAGACAGCGGGACGCCCAACGTGGTGAACTTCATCCAAGCAGCCTCCCGCGCCGTGACCCTGACCGAGGAGCGGATCGGAGGCGGCGAGATGGGCGAGATCACGGGCGCCGATATCATCGTGCATTTCGCCCGCTGGCCACGGGACTGGCAGGCGGATGCGGACTGGCTGCGCTTTCGCGACCAGGGCGGCTATAGCCGCGAGGTGCTGTCCCATTTCCTGTATGTCACCCAACGCCTGTTGGGACCCGCCACCCTTGTTTCGGCCACGCCGGTTTATCCTGCTGATCCGGCCCTGTGCGAAACCCATATCTCGGCCACCCTGGACTGCGACGGCGTACCGGTTTCCGTGCTCGGCTCCAGTGGCGGCGCGGGGCCGGACCGGGTGGAAATGACCGTATGGGGCAGCCGGCGCAGCCATCGCC
>JAPYPT010000136.1 GCA_029937535.1 Alphaproteobacteria bacterium | reverse complement strand
TGGAAAGCGGCTGCCGGGCTATTGGCTGCCCCGTGGTGCCGGGCGGGGTGGGCAACACGGAAATTCAGATCCAGTTGATGGCTGATTTGAAGCCGGATTTTTTCATCGGCACGCCTTCTTTTCTGCGCATTATTCTAAACAAGGCCAAGGAACTGGGCCATGACCTGTCCAACCTGAAAAACGGCCTGGTCGGCGCCGAAGCCCTGCCGCCCAGCCTGCGCCAGGAATTGTCTGATTTGGGCGTCTCGGTTCTACAAGGTTACGGCACGGCGGATCTGGGCAGCGTGGCTTATGAATCCAAGGCCGTTGACGGCATGATCATCGACGAAGGGGTGATCGTGGAAATCGTCGAACCCTTGGGCACCAAGCCGGTGGCGGCGGGCGAGGTCGGCGAGGTCGTGGTGACCACCTTGAACCCGACCTACCCTCTTGTCCGTTTCGCCACGGGGGATTTGTCCGCCGTGCTGCCAGGCGCCAGCCCCTGCGGGCGCACGAATATGCGCATTCGGGGCTGGATGGGCCGGGCCGATCAATCGACCAAGTTCAAGGGCATGTTCGTTCACCCCTCCGCCATAATGCAGATCGCCGCCCGTCACCCGGAGATTACCAAGGCCCGCATGGTCATCACCTCCGACCACAACAACGATTCCATGACCTTGAAGTTCGCCGCGCCGGGCACTGACGATTCACTGGCGTCGGCGGTCGTGGACTCCATTCAGGCGGTCCTGAAGCTGCGCGGCGGTGCCGAACGGGTGGAGGCTGACAGCCTGCCCGATGACGGCCTGGCGATCGAGGACGCTCGCTCCTACGAATAACAGACGCGGAGGCGCGCACAATGGACGATTTCGTGCTGGCGCGGGTCGTTCACGTTCTGGGCGTTGTGCTGTGGATCGGCGGCGTGGCCTTTGTCACCACAACGCTTCTGCCCGCCTTGCGGCGCCTGCAACGGGACGGTGAAGACGCCGCCCCGATGTTTGAACGCCTGGAAGGCCGCTTTGCCTGGCAGGCCCGCATCAGCACCGTGCTGACCGGCGGCTCGGGTCTGTACATGGTGCATGTGCTGGATGCCTGGGAACGCTTTTCCGATCCCGGATATTGGTGGCTGCACGCCATGTCGGCCATATGGGTGATCTTCACACTGATGCTGTTCCTGCTCGAGCCGCTGGTCTTGCATAAATGGTTCGCCCAGGCTATCCGCCGCCGACCCGATAGCGCCCTGGCGCTGATCCATCGCCTGCATTGGGTCTTACTGCTGGCCAGCCTGATCACCGTGGCGGGCGCCGTCGCCGGCGTGCATGGAGGCTGATGCGCCATGGCCTTGATCGTCGTGGAAAACACCTTCCATTACGAGGCTTCCCTGGCGCGGCTCTGGCCCCTGCTGTCCGACAGCAGCCTGTTGGCCGAACTGGATGGCCAGCCGGCTTATGTGGCGGAAGACGAGCTGCAACCCGACGGCAGCGTTATCCGCCGGGCCAAGGGCGTGTTCGGCCCGCCCGTGGCCGCCGAATGGACCGAGGATCTGGGCGAATGGGTTTTTCACCGTTATGTCCGTCAATTGCGGCAATTCACCAAGGGCGCATTCAAATACATCGATTTCGTCAGTGATGTGGCGCCAACGGAGAATGGTTTCGATCTGCACATACGGATCGAGATGGAGACCGCCGGACTGGTCGGTTGGGCCGGCCACCGCCTTGGCTTGATCAGAGGCGGCGCCGCCAAGGTCGTTGCCTCGTGCGACCGCATACTGCGGGCGGAACTGGCCCAGCCCGCACGGGAAGATGAAGACGCCCAACAGGCCACCGCCTTCGATCCCGCGCCATTGTCGCCCGCCGTGGAAAAGCGCCTGGACGATGCCTTGGCGGACATCGCCGCCAGCCATGGCGAAAGCCGGCTGCTGGGTCAACTACGCGCCTACCTGGCCGAGACGCCGGAGACCTGGCTGCAGCGCATCCGGCCCCTGGTCCTGGCCCGGCAATGGCGGGCGGACGAGGGCGAGGTGGTATCCCTGTGCCTGGCCGCCCATCACCATGGCCTCCTCCGCCTGCGCTGGGAGGTCCTGTGTCCGCGCTGCCGCAATGCCTCGGATGTGCCCGACAATCTGTCCGATCTGCCCAAATCCCTCCATTGCAGCACCTGCAACGTGGATTTCGAACAGGATTTTTCGGCCAATGTGGAATTAATCTTTCAGCCCGAACCCTGGCTGCGCGCCCTGCCCGACGGGGCCTATTGCATGATGGGCGCGCCCTCGGTGCCGCATATTAAGGTTCAGCGCCACGTGGCCCCCAGGGAACAGTTGCGGATCGATCCGCCCCTGGCGCCCGGCGGCTATCGCCTGCGCACGGCGCAGGCCGGCGACCAGGCCGATATAAATTGGGACGGCACGGCGGGCTTTCCAACCGTTTTGGCGCAAGACGGCCGTATCCTGGCGGCTCCGCCGGGGGAATTCGGCGGCATTGTTCTGGATAACCAGACGGACCGCAGCCTGACCTTCGTGATCGAGGAATTGACCTGGCGCCGGGATGCCCTGACCGGTGACCGGGCCATCGTCATGCCGGCCTTTCAGCAATACTGTCCCGACCAGATCCTGCGTCCCGGCGATGACGTCGCCATCGCCAACGTGGTGCTGGTGTTCACGGATCTGAAAGGCTCCACCTCCCTGTACGAAGCCCTGGGCGATGGGGCCGCCTATAATCTGGTGCGCGATCATTTCGACTATTTGGGCGCCCTGATCGAAGGTCACGGCGGCGTCGTGGTGAAAACCATCGGCGATGCGGTGATGGCCGCCTTCGCCGAGCCCGTGGAGGCCATGCGCGCGGCCTTGGAAGCGCAGCAGGGTATCGGTGAATTCAATTCCGGCCGGGACGACGGCGGTATTGTCCTGAAGATCGGCCTGCATCAAGGGCCCTGCATCGCCGTTACCACGGGAGAGCATCTGGATTATTTCGGCTCAACGGTCAACGTCGCGGCCCGCGTGCAAGGTGAAAGCAGGGGCGGTGACATCGTCATTTCCGACAACCTGCTGGCCGCCGCCGGCGTTCGCGATGCCGTGGCCGAGGCTGATGCGGGCACCCCGGTGGCGGAGACGGTGGGCCTGCGCGGTGTCGCCCGTCCCATGCGCCTGTGGCGTCTGACCATGACCGCCGCGCCATGATTACGAGGCTGTAACCAACGCGTATGACTTCCGATACCCGAGTTCATCATGATAGACCGGCCGGCAATTACCGCTGGGTCTTGCTGTTCGGTGTCTGGTTCGTCTATTTCGCCTTTGGCCTGACCATGGTGGCCATGGCGCCCCTGGTCGGCGCCATACGGGCCGACCTGCAGCTCAGTGATAGCGCCATGGGTTTGATCCTGGGCGCCTGGCCCCTGGTCTATATTGCCGCCGCCATGCCCTGCGGCGCCTTCCTGGACCGGGCCGGTCCGCGCAAGGCCTTGTTCGCGGCCGCCGTGATTATCGCCCTGTCGGCCACCGCGCGCGGCTTCGCCTCCGATCCCGTGGGATTGTTTTTCGCGGTCGCCTTGTTCGGCATTGGCGGCCCGTTGATTTCGATCGGCGCGCCGAAACTGGTCACCTTGTGGTTCGAGGGTCCCGACCGCGGTCTGGCCATGGGCATCTATATCACCGGCCCGGCGCTGGGCGGGATCTGCGCCCTGGCCCTGACCAACTCTATCGCCATGCCGCTGCTGGAGGGGAATTGGCGTCATGTGTTATTTCTGTATGCGGGTATTTCCCTGGCCATCGGCCTGGTCTGGCTGCTCCTGACCCGTCATCCCGCCGCCCGTGCCTTGGAAAAACTGGCCACGGCCGAGGGGGGGCAAAGCCAGCGGGTGGTGTTCCTGGAATTGCTCAGGATACCGGCGGTGCGGTTGACCCTGGTCATGGCCATGGGGGCCTTCTTCTTCAATCACGGCCTGAACAACTGGCTGCCGGAAATTCTGCGCCGGGGCGGGATGACGGCGGCGGAGGCGGGTTTATGGGCCGCCATTCCCACGGCAATGGGGGTTTTCAGCTCGTTGTTGATCCCCCGTCTGGCGACCCCGGCACGCCGGAAGAAGATTCTGCTGGCCCTGATCCTGGGCGCCGGTTTGGCGACCTTGCTGCTGCAGTTTACCGGCCATGTGGTGCCGTTGAGCCTGGGCTTGATCCTGCAGGGCGTGGCGCGGGGTTCCATGATGACGGTGATGATATTGTCCTTGGTCGAGACGACGGGGGTTGGCAGCCGCCATGCCGGCTCGGCGGGGGGCATGTTTTTCTCGGCCGCCGAGATCGGCGGGGTTCTCGGGCCCATGACCCTGGGCGCGCTGTCGGACCTGACGGGCGGGTTTTCGGCGGGGCTGTATCTGCTCAGCGGCATCTGCGGGCTGCTAATTTTGTTGGCGAGCCGACTTCGTCCGTAGACGTATGGGCGCGGACGGGCGACAATGGGCTTAGGTAACAACAACAAAATCGAGGTGAGGAGATGGCGCGGATCGATCAATTGGACCCTGAACTGGGGGCCTCATTGCGGGAAAAATACGCTATTGTCGGCGTTGGCGAGACGGAATACCTGCGGGGTTCGGGCACCACGGTACGGGCCATGGCTGTCAACGCCGTGCGCAATGCCATGGCGGACGCGGGCCTGGGCCCTGGCGATGTGGACGGGATGTTGAGTTATCAGGGCGCCGATTCCACCCTGTCCACCTTCGTCTCCGCCGACCTGGGCATCCGTTTGAATTTCTATATGGACGTGATGGGCGGCGGCTCCTCGACCGAGGCCCTGACCGGCATCGCCATGGGCGTGATCGAGGCCGGCATGTGCGAGACCGTGGCCATCTACCGCTCCATGAACGGTCACAGCCAGACCCGCATTGGCGGCACCGGCGCCCGCGCCGTGGCTCCGGTGGTGGGCGAATTCCTGCACGAACGCAGCTATGGCTGGCAAAGCGCGGGGCAAAAATTCGCGCCGACATTTCTGCGTCATATGTACGATTACGGCACCACGCCGGAGCAAGTGGCGCATGTGAAGGTGGCCCATAGCCACCATGCCTCCAACAACCCCAAGGCCTATTACAAGAACCGCGTCACCGTGGAGGACGTGGTCAACAGCCGCATGATCTGCAAGCCGCTGCATCTGCTGGACTGCTGTGTGGAGACCGATAACGCCACGGCGATCATCGTCACCTCGGCCGACCGCGCCAAGGATCTGCGGCAAATTCCCGCCCTGATCCGGGGCGTGGTGGGACGGGTCTCCAAGCCCCGCGCCGATCTGCATTACCAGGCCGGACCGATCTCGACGGTCGCCGGGCATTACGCCGGCCCGCGCCTGTGGCGCAACGCCGGCGTGGGACCAGACGAGGTTGATGTCACCGGCTCCTATGACGCCTTCACCTTCACCACCATGTTGCAGTTGGAGGATTACGGCTTCTGCAAGAAGGGCGAGGGCGGGGACTATGTCTCCAACGGCACCACATTCCTTGGCGGCCGTCGACCCAACAACACCTCCGGCGGCCATCTGTGCGAAGGCTATACCCACGGCATCGCCATGGTGGTTGAGAACGTCCGCCAGCTGCGCCACGAGGCGGATGATAGCTGCCCCATCGGGCCGGACGGCAAACGGCAACATACCCATGACCATTCGGAAGGCGGCTGCCGCCAGGTCAAGGATGTGGAAATCAGCGCCAATCTGGGCTGGGCCACGCCGGGCACCGGTTCGGCCATGGTCATGCGGCGCGGCGTGTAGGAGGATCGAACAATGAGTGACACAATCAACGCCGAATACCTGGGCATGAACCTCCAGGTCGATGGCCTGGACAATTCCAACCTGGCCTATTTCAAACATTGCGCCGAGCACCGCTTCCACCTGCAGAAATGCGATGACTGCGGCCTGATCCGCTACCCCGTGGCCGAGGGCTGCTCCTGGTGCGGCGGCGGCAAAGCCACCTGGACCGCAGTCGATGGCAAGGGCGAGGTGCATAGTTATACCGAGATCCATCACGCCATTCAGCCGGCCTTCAAGGCCTATACGCCCTACATGGTTCTGGTAGTCGACCTGGATACCCAGAAAGGCGCGCCAACGGAGCATGAGGCCTTGCGTATCATTGCCAATCTGGTTACCGCCGATGGCGTTCTGGCCCCGCCCGACGTGGTCGCCGGCGTCGGTATTGGCAGCCGCGTCCGCATGGTCTTCACGGACATCGCCGATGGCATGGCGATACCGCAGTTTACCGTGGACGAGGACGCCGAACAGCCGAGCGCACCCTGGCGCTATCCAGCCGAATAGGAAGAGGAAACCGCATGGGACGTCTGGATGGCAAGGTTGCTATCGTAACCGGCGCCGCGCCCCGTCTGGAAGGTATTGGCAATGGCAGCGCCATGGCCATTCTGATGGCGCGGGAAGGCGCCAAGGTGCTGCTGGTCAACCGCTCGGTTGAGCGGGCCGAGGAACTGGCCGGGAAAATTGCCGCCGATGGCGGCGAGGCCTCCGCCTTTGCCGCCGATGTGACCGATAGCGGCGACGTTGCCGCCATGGCCAGGGTGGTCCGGGAACGCTATGGCCGACTGGATATCCTTTGCAACAATGTCGGCATCGGCGCGGGCGGCGGCCCGAACCGGGTCGAGGATGTCACGGACGAAACCTGGGACAAGCTGGTCAGCGTCAACCTAACGTCGGCCATGAAGTGCAGCCGCGCGGCGATCCCCTTGATGCGGGACAGCGGTTCGGGGGGGTCCATCATCAACGTCTCCTCAATCGCCGGGGCCCTGGGCCTGATGGGCAGCCCTGGGGCGGCGGCCTATGCCGCGACCAAGGCGGCGACCCATGGTCTGACCCTCTCCACCGCAGCCGACTATGCCGCGGAAGGCATCCGCTGCAACTGCATCGTCATCGGCTCCGTCGCCACGCCCATGGTGGCGGCGGCGGGTGCGGAATACCGCCAGCGCCGCATCGATATGGTGCCCATGCAGACCGAGGGCACCGGCTGGGACGTCGGCTGGGCGGCCGTCTATCTGGCCTCCGACGAGGCCCGCTGGGTCACCGGCCTCATGCTCCCCGTCGACGGCGGCCTCTCCGCCCTCCGCGCCTGGCCCCGATAATCCTAATTCGGTGACGTAGTAATAATCCTAATTCGGTGACGTAGTAATTATATCGGAAAAGCCCCGGCGGATTCATCCCTTACTTGGTGACGGAATAATAATTAATGGAATATTTTCCGTAAGATATTGATGTCATGTAGATGATATAAGTATCACGTCGATGTAATATTCTAGGCCCGAACCGCCGATTTTGGGAGAAATCGCGCAATTGTGGGAACAGATGACAGAGGATATTGACCACCATCAGCGTACGGCATGACTCCTAGGAAACATGAACGAACCGATGCGCTGGGCAAATTAAATTCGCGATGCGTCGACGGTTGTCGTCGAATCGAAGTCGGTATTGCGGCTGGCTACAAGCTGTCGATACCGTTTAAGATCGGCTAAGGTATCACAGCGCTCCTTTTCGGTATCGTCAATGAATTTATTGAGTGCGTTTATCGCTTTCTCTGCGACGCCAGGAAGATCCGCCGGCCGCACAGATTTAGCCATCTGGCTTCCCGCAAAATACCATTGATAGTATCCGTAAAAATACACCACAGACTCAATCTGATCTGTATGCAACCTTCCGATTTCGGAAAGCAAGGCTGGGTACACAATCGGCGTGACAAAGCAAACTTTATCCTCATTCAGAACCATCTTGAGATGGTCATTTAAGAGTTTAACTTCCTGTAGCAAGGCCTTTGCTACCGCCCGTTTATGCCGCACCGCGTCATATCTTATTGCCGTGAAATCATAAGCAAGTTGTTTGTCCGTGTTATTGCGGGAATGCTCGAGTTGTTTGTTGACGTTTCGGATAGCAATCCACGCGCCAATCATCAGTCCAATTAAGGCCAGCAATGCCGAACCAGCCGGCAGAAAATCGGCCATAATTTGATAACAAGACACATCTGCCCCGAGGCACGGTCCTTTTGACGTGGCTGTTTGTGCCGCCGTTGCTTTCTGGCCACCTAAGTTTGATACGATATCATGTCGGCTCACGGTGTCGATATCCACATATGAATTCAAGAATTGATATGGTAATAACTGTAACTCAATCTTTCAATACGCGAGTTCGCAAGCTTGCGAAAATAAAACCAACATCAGGTGTCGTACTTAGAAATTGACGCCTGAAAAGTAACGCCTCCCATGGGCGCATGTCATCGATTACGACCGATCAAATGGGATAGATCAATTCCGCAATCGACCCCGTTTAAGGTGTCGTGCAGCGGCCTAACGGTATCGCTATCTCTACTCCTGGCCGATGCCCTAGGCCTGATGCTCGCGGCGATGGTTTATCTGGCCTCCGTGCAGGATCGCGACGCGCCGGGCTGGTACTTATTCAGCTTCTCGCCGGCAGTTTCTTTTCCTGCGGACAATCTTCGCCGACAGCGCCTACGGCGGCTCGAAGCAGCCAAGGCCTCGCCGGCGCGGTCCGGAAAATCAAAATCGTCAGAAAGCCCAAGGATCGGAGGGGTATCGCGGTCGTGTCCAGGCGCTGTATGATAGAACGCATCATTGTATGGACCAACCGGTGCTAGCGTTTGAGTAAGACTTCAAATTTCCCAATCGCACCGTTCTCGTATGCGTCTGTCTTGCCTCCATGACGCATATACCGCGAAGGTTCCCCCGCTGCTGAGTTCCTTCATAATCTTTCCGGACGGACACTCAATCCCTCGGAATCTCGTGTTTCAGGACTTTGCCGGTGGCGTTGTGGGGTAACTCGTCCATGATGCGGACTTGCTTCGGGACCTTGAAGCGGGCCAGCTTGTCTTGGCAGTGGCTAATGACGGCGTCTTCGTCCAGGTTGGAGCCGTCCTTCAGGACCACGCAGGCGCGCCCCACCTCGCCCCATTTTTCGTCCGGCACGCCGATCACGGCGTTTTCCAGAACCCCGTCCATTTCGAAAATGACGTTCTCGATCTCCGCCGGATAGATATTTTCGCCGCCCGAGATATACATATCCTTGGTCCGGTCGACGATATAATAGTAGCCGTCCGCGTCCTGACGGGCCACGTCGCCGGTGCGGAACCAGCCGTCGTGAGTGAAGAAATCGTCGTGCTCGGCGTCTCTGTTCCAATAGCCGGGCAGCACCGTCGGTCCCTTGATCAGCAGTTCGCCGTCCTGGCCAAAGGGCACTTCGACATCCCTGTCATCGCAGATTTTCAGGCTGACATACATGGGCGGCAGACCGGAGGAGCCGATCTTGGCCAGGGCCTGATCCGGCGACAGCATCAGGCCCAAGGGCCCGGTTTCGGTCATGCCCCAGCCCTGTTGCAGCTTGATGTTCTTGGCGGCGAATTCCTCGATCAGGGCCAGGGGCGCCGCCGCCCCGCCGATGCCGAGGCATTCGATGTGGGACAGATCCGCCTCGGCGAAGCCCGGCGCCTGGGCCATCATCAGGAAATTGGTCGGCACGCCGAACATATGGGTGATGTGCAGTTCCTTGTCCGACAGCAAAGCCAGGAAATAGACCGGGTCGAACTCGCGGAGCACCACGTTGGTGCCCCCCGTATGAAAGATCGGGTTGGCGTAAACGTTCAGGCCGCCGGTGTGAAAGGTGGGCAGGAAGACGATGTTCTTCGAAGCTTCGGTGATCGACATGGTCATGGCGCAATGCATGGCGTTGAACACCGCCATTTGGTAGGTCATGCGCGCGCCCTTGGGCCGCCCCGTGGTGCCGGAGGTGTACATGATGGTCCAGGTATCGGACAGATCCATGTCCACTTCCCGGAGCTCGCCCGTGGCGGCGGCGAGGCCGGCTTCGTAATCGGAGGCGCCGCCGTTGTTTAGGCTGACCAGGTGTGGAATGGCGCACAATTGTTGGATTTCCGTTGCCTGGGAAGCGAATTCAAGGCCGTGGATCAGCACCTTCGGCCCGCCGTCATTGCAGATATATTCCAATTCGGCCACGGCCAGACGCCAGTTCAGGGGCATGAAGACGGCGCCCAGGCGGCGGCAGGCGAACTGGATTTCAAAGACGTCTGAATCGTTATGGCAGATCACCGCGACCCGGTCGCCCCGTTCGATACCCAGGCCATCGCGTAGATACAGCGCGGCGCGGTCGATACGGGCATCGAGTTCCCCATAGGTGAAGGCGCGGTCGGAGGCGAGATCAACCAGCGCCTCCTTGCCTGGGCTAAAACGGGTGTGGTGGCGGATCCAGTCTTCGGCGGGATAACTCATGAACAAACTCCTCAGGCTTTCAGGCCGCCCATGCGGCAAATAATTTTCCAACTCTTGGCATCCACCGGCTGCACCGACAGCCGGGTGTTGGTGACCAGGGGCATTTCGGCCAGGCGTTCATCGGCCTTCACATCGGCCAGGCTGACCGGTTTGGGAAACGGCTCCAGGGCGCGTACATCGACCATGCCGAATTTGCCCTTGGGATCGGTCGGGTCCAGATACCACAGCTTGCAAATCTCGACGATACCAACCACGCATTTTTCGTTGACGGAGTGATAGAAGAAGCCCTTGTCGCCGATCTTCATGGCCTTCATGTTGTTGCCGGCCTGATGGTTGCGCACGCCGTCCCATTCCGCGCCCTGTCTGCCTTCCTTGACCTGATCGTCCCACGACCAGGCGCCAGGTTCCGATTTAAACAGCCAATAGGCCATGCCGCCTTCCCCCCTTTTTTGTGTTGAACCGGTTATTCCTGTTCCGCCCGATAGGGCCGGCCCAGCAGGCCCCGGATCGTCGCGTCGATATCCGCCTCATGGTTCAAGACCCCGTCCATGGCGACGCAAATGGGCATCTCGATATCCATGGGGCTGATGTGATCGGCAATGGCGCCCACGGTGTGTGCCCCCTCGGCCACGGAGCGCCGCTCGGCCAGAATGTCCGCCATGCGCCGGCCTTCCCCCAGTTCGATGCCCAGGGACATGTTGCGGGACTGATCGGAATTGCAGGTCAGGGCCAGATCGCCCAGGCCCGACAGGCCCATCAGGGTTTCCGCCCGGCCGCCACGCATGACGCCATAACGCACCAACTCGGCCAGGCCCCGGGTCATCAGGGCGGCGCGGGCGTTATCCCCCATCGCCCGGCCCTCGACAACACCGCAGGCGATGGCCAGCACATTCTTGACCGCGCCGCCGATTTGCGCCCCGATCACATCGTCGGTCCAATAGGGCCGGAAATGAGGCTGGCCGATGGCCGCGACAATGCGTCCGCCCAATTCCTCGTCGGCGCAGGCCAGGGTGACGGCGGTGGGCAGCCCCTGGGCCACCTCGATTGCGAAGGTCGGGCCGGAGAGGACGGCTTGGGGCGCCCCCGGTACGGTTTCGGCGAGCACTTCGCTCATCAGGGCATGGGTGTCCTTTTCTATGCCCTTGGCGCAGATCACCATGGCGACGCCGGGTTTCAGGTGCGCCGCCAGCTCCACGGTCACGGGCCGCAAAAACTGCGCCGGCGTCACCAGCAGGATCAGCTCGGCCTCCGCCGCCTCCCCTAGATCGGAGGTGGCGCGCAGGTCCTCGTGCAAGGGGACGCCGGCCAGATACAAATCATTCATATGATTGGTGTTGATGGCCGCGACGACCTCTTCCTCGAGGGACCAGATTTGCGTTGTCCGCCCCGCCGCCGCCAGCATTTGCGCCAGCGCGGTGCCCCAGGCCCCGCCGCCGATGACACTTACCTTTTTCATACCCCAGTTATCCCCAAAAGACCGCGCGGGGGCAATGGTCAATACTATGTTAACCTGTCTTAAATGCCATAAAGGGGAGTATTGAGATGAACAAATATCGCCAGCCGACGGCGGATCAGGTCAGGGATATCCGCGACCATCCCCGCAAGGGCCCGATCCATATGGTCAATCTGCTGAAATTCCGGGACCGGGCGCAATACCCCGACGGCGAGGTTGCGGGCGGCGATGTTTCCGGGCGCGAGGCCTATCTGAAATATGGTAAGGCGGTGGGCGAAATCGTTGCCGGCCTGGGTGGCCGCATCGTCTGGTCGGGTCAGCCGGAGGTCGTGGTGATCGGCGAGAGCGGCGATCTATGGGACGAGGTGGTGGTGGTCGAATACCCCTCCCGCGACGCTTTTCTGCAGATGATCGCCATGCCGGAATACCACGCCGCCCATGTCCACCGCGAGGCCGGGCTGGATCACCAGCAACTGATCGAATGCTGCCCCGGCGGGGATGCGATTTCATAGAGGCTTTTCGTTCACGCAGGCGCGCATGGCGCGCCGCTCCGCGGTCGCGGCCTGACAGTCCAGTGCCTTCGCAGTACTACGCAGGTACGCGGTCAAACCAGGGACTGGCCGCCTCCAGCTGCGCGGCCAGGCGGAACAGGGTCGCCTCGTCCCCGAACGGGGCGCCGAAATGGATGCCCACGGGCAGGCCGTCGGCGCTCATATGCAGGGGCAGGCTCATGGCCGGGCAGCCGGTGTTGTTATAGAACGGCGTGATGGCGATCTCGTCCTCGAACAGGGTCCGCCAATAATGATCCAGATCCGTCTCCTCCATATCGATGGCGCCGAGCGGCAGGGGCGGATGGCGCAGGGTGGATGACAGGATTAGGTCATGGTCGGCGAAAAACGCCGCCAATTGCCGCCCGCCCTGGTGCAGGGTCAACACCGCGTCGGCATAGTCGCCGGCGGAGGCGCGGCTGCCTTCCTGGGCCAGGGCCCAGGTGATGGCTTCCACATCCTGGCCGCTGGGCTCCCGTCCCAGGGCCTGGCAGCGCAGGCGGATGGTATTCCGGACATTGCCGGCGATGATGGTGCGGGTGGCGGCCAGCAAGGCGGCGACGTCCAGGTTCGGCATTGCCGGCTCGACCCCATGGCCCAGGTCCTCGCACAGCTTCGCGGTTGCCTCCGTGCCCTTGATGCATTCGGGGTCCAGGGGCCGGCCATCGAAACCTGTCGTCATCAAGGCAATGCGCAATTTTCCCGGATCGGCCCCGACTTCCTCGGCGAAGGGCCGCGCGGGGGGCGGTGCCGCGTAAGGGTCGCCAGGGGCGGGGCCGTGGGTGCAATCCATCATAAGGGCGGAATCCCGGACCGAGCGGCTGACCACATGGCCCGTGGACATGCCGCTCCAGCCTTCGCCCACATCCGGGCCGGCGGGGTTGCGGCCGCGGGTTGGTTTCAGCCCGAACAGGCCGCAGTTCGAGGCGGGAATGCGGATCGAGCCGCCGCCGTCCGTGGCATGGGCCATGGGTAGAATGCCCGCCGCCACGGCGGCGGCCGAGCCGCCCGACGATCCCCCCGCCGACCGACTGCTATCCCAAGGGTTCGGCGTGGCCCCATGCAGGGTGGGTTCCGTTGTCGCATTCAGGCCAAGTTCCGGCGTATTGCTGCGGCCCATGATGACCAGACCGGCCGCCTTGCAGCGTTCGGTATAGGTGGCGTCGTGATCGGCCACGAAATCAGCCCAGAGCCGGCTGCCGAAGGTGCAGGGCTGGCCGGCATCGAGGGCGCCGAGGTCCTTCAACAGAAAGGGCACGCCGCCCAAGGCGCCCTCGAGTGCCGTCTTGCCGGACACGGCATCGCGCGCGGTATCGTATTGCCGGTGGACGATGGCGTTCAGCGCCGGATTGACCGCCTCGGCCCGTGCAATGGCGGCTTCCATGACCTCCGCCGCCGTCAATTCGCCATTGGCGATGGCCGCCGCCAATGCCGTGGCATCAAGCTTTCGATAGTCCGCAAATGAGATCATGATCTTTCCTCCAGCTCTATTTCGCTACTTTAAAACATTTTCAATGCAGTCTGAACCACCCGCTCCCCCTCCCGGCCACCCACTGGGACTATGATCGATGGGTGGCCGGGAGGGGGAGC
>JAPYPT010000135.1 GCA_029937535.1 Alphaproteobacteria bacterium | reverse complement strand
TGAGAAACACATCCTGCACGTTTTGTTTTTCGTTCGCCATGTTCGGCTCCATTTTGACCGCCCGATTCCAAATTAGGAAGTCGGATCGGCGTTTAATTATTGGGATGCCAGAATAATTTTGTTACGCCCTGAAAGCATCCGGTGGCTTTACGGTTATACAGTCCGCAAATATCAAAATCATTCGCGAATGTTCAACTAGACTACCCGCTAACTCAAATGGGGTCGATTATCCATTCGGCAAGCATCGGAATTATCTCGTACTTGTGATCATGGTGTTTTTCCACCCGTTTCCGCCAGAAATTCCATATATAGCTGGCGCAATAACGTTGTTTGGCTGCCTGGTCTGCCATTGCCCAGGATTGTGTCATCGATTTTCACCACGGCCGTGACGAACGCGGTGGTCGAGGTCAGGAATGCTTCCCGCGCCGTTTTCGCTTCCTCCAGGGAAAACGCCCGCTCCTCCACCACCAGCCCATGGGCTTGCGCCAGCGCGATCAGGCGGCGCCGGGTGATACCATTCAGAATGGCGTTCTCGACCGGACGGGTGACCAAATGGCCTTCTTTATTGATGATCCAGGCATTGGTGGAGCCGCCTTCGGTCACGAAACCATCGCTATCGACTTGCCAGGCCTCGAACGCGCCTTGGCTCCGCGCGGCCTGTTTAACCAGGACATTCGGCAACAGGGATATGGCCTTGATATCGCACCGTAGCCAGCGGATATCGGGCTGTGAAATTACCGCGACACCTTCTTCAATCACCTTGTCCGATATGGGCGGTGTGCGCCGTGCCGTCACCACAAGGGCGGGTCGAACAGGGGATTTTGGAAATGGATGGTCGCGCCGGGCCACGCCGCGGCTGATCTGGACATAGACAATGCCGTTCCCGACACGGTTGCGCCGCACGGTTTCCCGGAACACCACAGCCATGGCCGCCTCGGACATGGGGCTGCGAATTTGCAATTCCGAAAGGGACCGCTGCAGCCTTCCCATGTGCCATTCACCATCGATCAAGTGTCCGCCCCGCACCGCGATGACCTCATAGACGCCATCGGCGAATTGATAGCCCCGGTCCTCGATATGGACCGAAGCAGCGCCATGGGGCAGGTAGCGGCCATTGACGTAGGCGATGCGGCTCATATTTCTGCTTCCCTTTCCATGTTCCCGCCACCGTTCGCTTAACGGTTCCAGTAGGCGGGATTGAGCAAGCTCAATAATGCCAGCAATTCGACCCGCCCGGCCAGCATGCCGATGATCAGAACCACCTTGGCGCCGTCGGGCATGTCGGCGTAACGCGGCGCCTCGGGGACAATGGCATGCAGAAACGGCCCGGCGTTGCTGATCGAGACGGCGGCGGCGGTTATGGCGGCATTCGGAGACAGCCCCAATATGGCCAGGGCCAGCGCCAATGCCGCCAGGACCAGTATAAAGACAAAGAAAAAACTCCAGACACTCCAGATCACGGGGTTTTCGATGCGCAGCTTGCCTAACCGCAACACGCGAACCCCGTGGGGAAAGGATAAACGCAGCAACTCCCTTTGGGCCTGCTTGAATAACACAGCCAGACGCATCAAGCGTACCCCGCCCGTTGTTGACCCCGTGGCGCCGCCGACCAATAGCAGGCTAAGAATCAATATCGGCGCCAAGGGCGCCGCCGCCGCCAACCCTGCTCCCATCCCATCGTTGCGAAATCCGGTCGTGGTCAGAGCCGAAACAGCGGTGAATACGCCGCCGCGAAATGTCGTGACGAAATCCCCCTCCGGAGCCATGAAAAGCGCCAGGAAAATGACGGTGGCAACCATGACACTCACCGCGACCGCAAGATAGTAGACCTCGATATTCTCGCGTATGACCCGAAAACGCCCGTTGAAGACAGCCCAGTGCAGTGTGAAATTCATTGCCCCCAACAACATGACGGCCATGAGAACGAGTTCGATGAGTGGGCTGCCAAAGGTCGCGATACCGCCATCCCGGGTGCTGAAGCCGCCCGTCGAAAGCGCCGAAAAGGCATGACACAAACTATCGAACGCGGACATGCCGCCGGCCCATAGGGCCAAGGCGGCTAGCAAGGTCAATAGCACGTAGATCCAGAATAAGTCCTGCACCGTTTGCAGCATGCGGGCCGGCAGGCTGGCCCCCTCCCCGCGCGGCAGCGCACTGTGGTAAGCCTGCATGCCGCCAATGCCAAGGTGAGAAATCAGGCTGACCGCCAGTACCACACTCAACAATCCGCCTGACCATTGCAGCAAGGCGCGCCACAGCAGGATGGCTGGCGACATGGCCTCCAAACCCACGAAGGTGGTGGCGCCCGTAGTGGTCAGTCCCGAAATAGCCTCGAAAAAGGCGTCGATAGGCTGCCGCGGCACGCCGGAGAAATGCAACGGCACGGCGCCGAAAAAAGCCAGCACGAGCCAAACCAAGACCAAAAACATAAAGGCCTCGCGCTTGCCGAAATGGATTTCGTCCCGCCAGGTCGCTATGGCAAATCCAGCGCCAAAAAATCCGCTCAGCACGGCGGAGGCGGCAAATGTCCATGCCAGACCGGCGTCGCCGTCCAGCATCGCCGTCAGGGCCGGCAAAATCATCAGCGCCGCCAGCAGAACCACGGTCCAGCCAAGGCAATGAACAACGCTGGTAAAAGACATGATGGACGGATATCAGAAAAAATCGAGGCGGACGGAGAACATTTTTTCGACCTTTTTGACCACATCCGCCAAGGCGAAAATCACCACCCGGTCCTTGACCTGCACCACCGTGTCGCCGCGCGGAATTATCACCTGGTCATCGCGCAGCACGCCACCGATGATTACGCCGACGGGCAATTTCACTTCACGCAACGGCACACCGACAAGGGGCGAGGTTTCCAGGGCCTCGGCCTCGATCACTTCCGCCACGCCGTCGCGCAGGCTGTGGACCGCCCTGATCCGGCCCCGGCGCACATGCTGGAGGATGGTCGATACCGTGGTGGCCCGGGGATTAACCACCGCATCAATACCCAGGGAGGTCAAAAGCGGTCCGTAGGCGGCATTGTTGATTAAGGTAACCGCGCGCTGGCAACCATGACGTTTGGCCAGCAGGGAGGCCAGGATGTTGACCTCGTCATCGTCGGCGACGGCGACGACGGTCTCCGTGTTGGCCGCATTGGCCTCGATCAGAATTTCACTGTCCAGGGCATCGCCGTTGATGACGACGCTGCGTTCCAGGCGTTCGGCCACGTATTCCGCCCGTTCCCGGTTCAACTCCACCACCTTGATCCGCACCGAGGGGTGATCGCGTTCCATGCTCTCCGCCAGGAACAGGCCGATGTTGCCGCCGCCCACGATGATAATGCGCCGGGCCTCTTTCTCCTCGTGCCCAAACAGGCTCAGCGCCCGGCTGACATGGTCCTTGTCCGAAATGAAAAAGACTTCGTCGCCAACCAGCATCTGGTCGTCGCCCGTGGGAACCAGCAATTGCCCGGCCCGGTCAATGCCGACCACGACAATATTCAGATCGGGAAACAGCTCGGTCAATTGCCGCAGGGGGGTATCGACGATGGGGCATTCGTCGGTCAGGCGCACACCGATCAGGCGCAGTTTATCATCGCCAAAGGGGATCATATCAAAGGCGCCGGGCACTTCCAGACGCCGCTTGGCGGAGCGGGCGACCTCCACCTCCGGCGAGATGATGACATCGATGGGCATATGATCACGGCTGAACAGATCACTCCACAGAGGCCGTAAATAACTTTGCGCCCGAACGCGGGCGATCTTGGTCGGCACATTGAACAGGGAATGGGCCACTTGACAGGCAACCATGTTGACTTCGTCGGCGAAGGTCACGGCGATGATCATGTCCGCGTCCTCCGCCCCCGCGGCCTCCAACACATCCGGCTGAGAGGCGAACCCGACCAGGCCGTGGACATCGAGATTGTCATTGATGCGCCTGACCAGTTCGGGCGACTGATCGATAACGGTGACATCATTATGTTCGCCGGACAATTGCCGGGCGATATTGAAGCCGACCTGACCGGCGCCGCAAACAATCACCTTCATGGTACAAATTCCACCGTTGTTTTCCTCCGCCGCGCCATCAAATTCTTACCTAGAGCCTTTCCGAACTGGAAATGCTCCGAACCTTAAGAGTGGAGCCGTTTTTCCAATCACTTAGAATCACTTCGTGATTCACATTAGATCGGAACCGCGCTAGGGCCGGGTCGCCACGCCCAATGATTTCAGTTTCCGATGCAAGGCGGACCGCTCCATTCCGACGAATTCCGCAGTGCGCGAGATATTACCACCAAAGCGCCCGATTTGGGCCATCAGGTATTCCCGTTCAAAAATTTCCCGCGCTTCACGTAAAGGCAGTGACATTACCTCGGTCTCCCCGCTATCGCGCATGGCGGTTGGCGTCGGCGCGCTGATATCCATGGGCAGCATGGCAATCGAAACGGTGGATTCGTCCCCCTGGGCCATGATGACCAGGTTCTCGACAATATTGCGCAGTTGGCGAACATTGCCGGGCCAGTCATGACGCTGCAGGGCGGCCATGGCATCGGCCGACACAGTGCGTGGCGACAGTCCCAGGGTCTCGGCCGAGCGGTTCATGAAATGGTCCACCAAAATGGGAATGTCCGCCGGCCGGTCCCGCAAGGGCGGCACCGTCAGCGGCACGACGTTCAAACGATGAAACAAATCTTCACGGAAATTGCCTTTTGCGATTTCCTCGCGCAAGTCTCTGGTGGTGGAACAGATCACCCGGACATCGACTTCGACAACGTCCCGGCCGCCGACCCGTTGGAAACTTTGATCCACCAATACCCGCAATACCTTGGCCTGGCTTTCCAACGGCATATCGGCAATTTCGTCCAGAAACAACGTGCCCCCGTGCGCCCGTTCAAAGACGCCGACCCGGTCCGGCGCATTGTTCGCATCGGCATCGCCGGCGCCATTGCTCCCGATCACGGCGCCGTCTTGGCGTTCAACGCCAAACAGCTCAATCTCCAATCGTTCCGGTGCCATGGTGGCGGCATTCAGAACGACAAAGGCGCCCATGTCCCGGTTCGATTGCGCGTGCAGGGCGCGCGCCACGACTTCCTTGCCCGCACCAGCCGGGCCGTCGATCATCACGCGGCTGCCCGTGGGCGCGACCTTTTCAATGGCACTCCGCATGGCCGTGATTTCCATGCTGTTGCCGATGATCTCGGTCTCCGGGCCGGCGCGTTTGCGCAGTTCCCTGTTTTCCTGGGTCAGCCGCGCGGCCTCGATCGCGCGGCGTACGATCAACAACAGGCGGTCGGTTTCAAACGGCTTTTCGATAAAGTCATAGGCGCCATACTTAATCGCCTGAACCGCCGTTTCGATATTACCGTGGCCCGAAATCATCACCACCGGCAGATCACCATGTTGGGCGCGCATGTTTTGTAATATCTCAATGCCGTCCAGTTTGCTGCCGCGCAGCCAGATATCCAGAATTACCAGGGAAGGCCGGCGCGAGGCGACCGCCGAAATGGCCTGTTTATCGGTCCCCGCCAGGCGCGTTTCATAGCCTTCGTCCGACAAAATTCCGGCGATCAGGTCCCGAATATCAGCCTCGTCATCGACGATCAGGATGTCATGCGCCATTACCGTACTCCACTTTTATCAACCACTTCCCTAACGCCAGGATTATCCCGGGGCTGGACTTCGTCCGCCTGATTGCTGAGAGGGAAACTCAGATGAATACAAGCCCCGCCATCATCGCCATCATCGAGACGCATGCGGCCGCCATGCTCCTCCATGATTTTCTTCGCGATGGCGAGACCAAGGCCCGTGCCTTTTTCGCGGTTCGTCACATAAGGCTCGGTCAGACGCTCTCGCCCTTCCGCCGGCAAGCCGATGCCGTTGTCGCTCACGTTCAGGATGGCATTGGGACCTTTCGTCGTCAGCTCAACCCGAATGGCGCCGGGCGGCACTTCGCCGCCCTCCATCACCAACCGTCCATCGATCGCTTCTTGGGCGTTTTGCAACAGGTTGGTTAAAAGGCGATCGAGATATTGGGTATCGCACCGAATTTCGACGGCGTCGTCGGGCAGTTGGATGGAATATTCGATATCCCTGTGGGCGAACTCTTCGGCAAAAAGCGCCGAGCGCACGATGTCACGCAGATCCTCGACCTTCATCTCCGCCGCCGGCATGCGCGCGAAGGCGGAGAATTCGTCCACCATGCGGCCGATATCACCGACCTGCCTAATGATCGTATCGGTGCACTGGATGAAGATATCTTGGTCATTGGATATCTGTTGCAAATATTTTCGTTTCAACCGTTCCGCCGATAGCTGGATCGGGGTCAGGGGATTTTTGATTTCATGCGCGATGCGCCGGGCCACGTCAGCCCAGGCCGCCGTGCGCTGGGCCGTCACCAATTCAGTCACGTCATCGAAGGTCACGATGGCGCCAAACCTTTGATCGGCGGTCGGATCGGTTCGAATGCGTACCATGAAGGTGCGGCGATGGCCGGCCCGAATGAGGGAGACTTCACCCTCGACGACCGTGCCGGGATTTTCACGCGCCCGTTGTAACAGCGCCGTCATTTCCGGCACCGCGTCGGTGAAGGGCTTGCCGGTCAAGGCCTCGACATCCGATTCAAGCAGGGTGGCCGCGGAGCTGTTGGGCAGGGTGATGATGCCGCTGCCGTCCAGGCTGACGACACCGGCGGAGACGCCGCTCAATACCGCCTCGGTGAAACGGCGGCGGCGGTCCATGGCCCGGTTCCCGGCAACCAATTCCTCGCGCTGCTCCGACAATTGCTGGGTCATGCGGTTGAAGGCGCGGCTGAGGGAAGCGATCTCATCATCGCCGCCGCCCTCCTCGACCCGGGCGGACAGATCGCCCTCGCGAATTCGTTCCGCCGCCACCATCAAACCCCGCAGCGGTCCCACCAGACGGTTGGCGAAAGTCAGGCCCAGCCACACCGCCGCCATTAACAGCATCAAGGCCACGACGATGAAGATCAGGGCGGAGGTCAACTGGATATCCGTGCGTGCACCCTCCAGCGCCTCATATTCATGGACCACGGCGCGGGTGGTCTCAACATAGTTCAGCACCACCGGGTCAACGAAGCGGGCGACAAACAGATAGGCATCGAGGAAGCCGTCCAGGCGCACCAGGGCCCGGACCTGATCATCGCGATCGCTTTCAAAAATGACCGGATCACTGCGCGTGACGGTTTCAATCCGGTTCAAGGGCAATTCATCAAAGGCCGCGCTGACACTCAGGAAGGTACGGCCCATCACCGCGCCATTGCTGTTGAATACCGTCGCCTCGCTCAAGGCCCGGCGCGAGGCCTGGATCGCCAGAAAGCGGGAAAACTGTTGCTGCTTGCCCCGCAGACGCGGCGCCATGCGGTCAATATCGTTGGCCATGGCCAGAATATCGGCACGAATGGTATGGCGGTGCTCCGATATATAGGCTTCCGCGATGGCCAGGGAGCCGCCCACGGCGGTGCGCACCCGGTCGCTGAACCAGGACTGCACGCCAAGATGTAAAAACACCGCAGAGAACAGGGCCACGATAATGGCCGGCGTTACCGCGACCAGGGAAAACATGGCGACGAAACGGCTGTGCAGGCGTGAGCCCGCCGAGCCGGCCCGGCGCGCCACCCATAGGCGCACGATGTGACGGGCGATCAGGGCGCCCAGGGACAACACCAGCACCAGGTCGACAATCAGCAGGATCAGTACCACGCGCGGGTTCGGCGTTTGCGGCGCCGAACCGGTCCAGGCGGTGTAGGTGGCCATGCCGGAGGCAAACGTGGCCAGGGCCAGCGCGAAGGCCAATTTTCCGCTCAAGCCGACTTGACGGGCCCAAGGCACGAAGCTCTCGGCCAAGATGGTTTCCAGGCGGCTGCGTTCTGTCATTTCAACCATGTTGCATCTAGGGTTCAGCGCGCGGAGAATCTGTGGCAATTATGCATCAGTTTAGGCCGCGCACCACCTGAATTTCTAGTTCCCTGATCTTTTTTCGCAAGGTATTCCGGTTCAGGCCCAACAGTTCGGCGGCACGGATCTGATTGCCGCGCGTAGCCGCCAGACAGAGTTGGATTAGAGGCCGCTCGACCTCCCGCACCACGCGGTCATACAAACCCGCGGGCGGCAGGCTATCGCCATGGGCCCGGAAATAGCGGGTCAGGTGCTGTTCGACCGAGGCGCCAAGGTTGTCACCCCCGGCGGTCCCGCCGCCCGCCGCCCCGTCGCCGGAGCCGAAAGTCATGGATAGGGGCCGTATTTCACCCTCGATCACTGCTTTCTCAATGACCTCCTCGGGGTAGAGGACGACCAGGCGCTGGATCAGATTTTCCAGCTCCCGCACATTGCCCGGCCAATCATGAGTGCGCAGGCACTCCAACGCATCGCGGCTCAACCGCTTTGCCGGCAGGCCGGCATCCTCGGCTTGGCGCAGGAAGTGGCGCGCCAGGTCAGGCACATCCTCGGTCCGCTCACGCAGGGGCGGCAGGCGCATGGGCACGACATTCAATCGGTAAAACAGATCTTCCCGGAACAGGCCCTGGCGGATCTGTTGCCGCAGATCCCGGTTAGTGGCGGCGACGATCCGCACGTTCGCCTTGATCGGCGTGCGCCCGCCAACAGTGGAATATTCCCCCTGCTGCAGGACCCGCAACAGCCGGGTTTGCGCCTCCGCCGGCATATCGCCGATTTCGTCCAGGAACAAGGTGCCACCCTCGGCTAACTCAAAATGACCGGGATTGCGGGTGGTGGCGCCAGTGAAGGCGCCTTTTTCATGGCCGAACAGCTCGCTTTCGATCAGGTCCCGGGGGATCGCCGCCATATTGATTGCCACGAACGGACCATTGCGCCGCTTGCCATAGTCATGCAGGGCGCGGGCGACCAGCTCCTTGCCGGTACCCGATTCGCCGGAAATCATCACCGTCAGGTCCGTCTGCATCAGCCGCGCCAGGGTACGGTAAATTTCCTGCATGGCGACGGAGCGGCCGATGACCGGCAAGCCCTCCTCGCCATCCTCCAACTTCGGGCTGGCGCTCATGACATGTTGCGTATCGGCCAAAGCCCGTTGCACCACGTTGATCAATTCCTTCAGATCGAAGGGCTTGGGCAGATATTCGTGGGCGCCGCCTTCCGCGGCCTTGATCGCGGTCATGATGGTCGACTGGGCACTCATCACGATGACCGGCATATCCGGCCGCAGCTTTTTAATCCGGGGCAGCAGATCCAGGCCATTCTCGTCCGGCATCACCACATCCGTGATCACCAGATCGCCCTGGCCATCGCCAATCCAGCGCCACAAGGTCGCGGCATTGGCCGTCGCCCTGACCTCGTAACCGGCCCGGCCAAGGGCCTGATCCAGGACCGTCCGAATGGCGCCGTCATCATCGGCGATAAGAATTGTGCCTCTACTCATCAACTAACTCTCGTCCATTGGCAACATTACGCGGAACTGCGTACCCTTGGCGACATCGGCGCATTCAACAACGCCACCATGATCGTCCACCAACTTGGCGACCAAGGCCAGACCCAGACCGGAACCCTGCGCCTTGTTGGTGACAAAGGCATCGAACAAATAGGGCCGCATATCTTCCGAGACGCCAGGTCCATTGTCATGCACGGCAATTTCGATGGGCAGCTTCATTCGATCCTGACTACCGGGAACGGACAGACGCAGACCATGGCGGAATGCGGTGCTCAGGGTGATCTCACCGCCCTTGGCGGGCGCCGCTTCGGCGGCATTTTTGATCAGGTTCAAGAATACCTGAACCAATTGATCGAAATTGCCGCGCACGGGCGGAATGGAGGGATCATAATTTTCCTGAAAACGGATCGATTTGGCAAAGCCGCTTTGCGCGATCCGGCGCACCCGCTCCAGGACCCGATGGATATTGACCGGCTCACGCTCAATGGGTTTGTCCGAGAACATTTCCATGCGCTCGACAATACCGACAATGCGGTCCGTTTCATCACAGATCAATCGCGTCAGGATGCGGTCTTCACTGTTGGCATTCTGCTCCAGCAATTGCGCCGCGCCGCGAATGCCGCTCAACGGATTTTTCACTTCGTGAGCCAGCATGGCCGCCATCCCCGACACGGAGCGGGCCGCGCCGCGGTGGGTTAGCTGCCGGTCCATTTTCGAGGCGATATTGTTTTCGCGCAGCGTCAGAACAATGTAATCCGGTATCTCGATAATGGGCGCGGCCGTGGCGTCCACCAGGCGGGCGCCCAGTCGAGGGGTGCCCAGGTCAATACCATATTCGGAGATGATGGCGGCATTCTGGCGGACCTCCTGAACCAGGCTCAGGATGGGGCTGCCGAAGGGCACGAGATCCGCCAGCCGGCCGCGGCGCAGTTGGCTCACGCCCGTGGCGAAGAATTGCTCGGCGCCGGGATTGGCGTAGTTTATGCCGTCATCGCCGTCCAGTACCAGAACGGGGTGGGGAAAGGCATTCAAAATGCTTTCCAAGGCGACCATATTGTCGGCAACAGGCATCTCCCTGGCCCCGGCGCGTTCGCTCATCAGGCCGCCGCCTCTTCTTGGGCCATGACCCTGGCGTATAAATCAGCGATGTGTTGCATAACCTTGCCGCTGTCGCCCTGGCGCAGGACCTCGCGCCGATCCTCCTTGGCGATGCCGAGGCGTTCCAAATAGCGGTTGATATGCTTGCGGGCAATGCGCAGTCCCCGGCCCTCGCCATAATGATCCAGAATAGCCCTGTAGTGTTCAATGGCGGTATCCCGCTGCACCGACAATTCCGGGTCCGGCAAATCTCTGCCCGTGCGCAGATAGTGCCGCACCTGGGCGGGAAACCAGGGCCGGCCAAATGCGCCGCGCCCGACCATCACACCGTCGGCGCCGGAGCGTTGCAGCATCCGGGCGGCATCTTGCACGCAGTTCACATCACCATTGGCGATGACGGGTATATCGACCGCTTGCTTGACGTCGCCAATAAAATCCCAATCCGCCCTGCCGTCATAAAACTGGCAGCGGGTACGGCCATGCACCGTAACCAGAACCACGCCCGCCGCCGCCGCCCGGGCCGCCAGGCTGGGGGCGTTGCGCCGGTCAAGATCCCATCCGGTGCGCATTTTCAGGGTGACGGGCAGCTCGACCGCCCCGACCACGGCCTCGATCAGGCGCAAGGCATGATCCTCATCCCGCATCAGGGCCGAACCGGCCGCGCCGCCGACCACCTTTTTGACCGGGCACCCCATGTTGATGTCGATGACATCGGCGCCTTGGTCCTGGTTCAAACGCGCGGCCTCGGCCATGGGTTCGGCCTGACATCCAGCCAGCTGCACCACGCGCATGCCTTCGTCCGCGGACCATTTCGCCCGTTCGTTGGAGATGCGGCTGCCCCTGATCAGACCGGCCGAGGCGATCATCTCGCTGACCACGAAATCGACGCCGAAGCCGCGCACCAGACGCCGAAACGGCTGATCGGTAATGCCCGACATAGGCGCCAAAATGACTGGTTGGTCCCAGGTATGGGAACCGATTTGAATGCTCATGAAATAAGCACCATTACGAACTCATGTGATTATGCCTAATTTCCGGGCAAACTATGTCAATTCAAAGGCAAATACCACGGCTTATTTTGACCTCCCCGTGACGGCATGGAGCTTATGCCGCGTTCACCAATGTGGCGATCGCATCGACAACCTTCTCGGATTTTTCATGGGTGACCAGATGGCCGGCTTCCGGCACCATTTTCAGCTCGCTGTTGGGAATGGCGGCGGCGAAGGCCTCGCCATAGAGCGGCTTGATCAGGCGGTCGCTCTCGCCCCACACTATCAAGGTTTTGGCCTTGATGCGGTAGAGGCGCAGGCGCAAACCCCGATCCGGGATCGGGAACAACAGCTTGCCCGCCATGCCGAGGCGCCGGGCCGAGGTAATCAGGAAAGCGGCCAGAAATTCCGGGTCCTCCAGATCCAGTCCCGCCGTCATCAGGCTTTCACCCAGGGCGACATCATGAAACAGCAGCGCGGGCAATTCGAACGGCAGCTTGGCGAACAGATCCTCGACCGGATGGTCGTCCAGCCACAGACCCGCCGGCGCGATCAAGGCCAGTTGCTCGACATCGTTGGGCGCCAGCGCCGCCAGTTCGGCGGCTATCATGCCGCCCATGGAATGGCCCACCAAGGGCTTCCCCGTCAGGCCCAGGGCATCAATGACATCGCCCGTATGCAGGGTCGTATCGAGCATATCCTTGAGTGCATCCTCACCCTCGCTGTTGCCATAGCCCGGCAGCAAGGGGGCGTGAACGCGGAACTGACCGGCGAGAGCCTGGAAAAAGCGATCGTCGGGCATCAAACCGCCCGCGCCATGCAGATAGACCAGATCGGCGCCCTCCCCCGCCTCCCAAACTTCAACCGGGGCACGGCCGTTGCCGATTTCAAGCATGCGCGTGGTTGTCGTTTGCGTCGCCATTATACGGTCCCTCCCGCGGTGGCGAGGGGAACGGTGGGTTCGAGCCGGTCTTCAAGGGGGTGGATCCAGAAGCGTTCATCATGCTCCCACTCCGGCCACATATTTTGCAAATGCGGCATGACCTCTTCGGCGAACAGGCGGGAGGACAACATTGTTTTTTCGTTGGTCATATTACCGATATGCAGCAGGCAGAAGATGTTGCCGACCTTCAATCCGGTGATCAGCTCTTTCATCTGCCGGACCACGGTTTCCGGACTGCCGGCAATAATGTGGCCGTCGGCCACCAGTTCCTCCCACGTCAGTTTGCCCAGCGCACCCAGGCTGGATCGGGTGTATTGCGACAACGCGCCTTTCTTGATGGTCTTGATGGTGCGATAGCCGGGCGCATCGGCGTAACCGGGGTAGACATGCAGGCACCTGTTAAAGAAGTAATTCACGTGTTCGGCATACAGCTCCTTGGCTTCCGCATCGGTTTCCGCCACGCAGATGGTTTGCGCGAAGCCCGCCCTGTAGGGTGAGCGGTCGGCGCCCATTTCATCCACCCGATCCCAAAAACCGTCCATCAGCAGCTGCGCCCGTTTGTAACCGGTAAAGCTGAGATAGCTGTAGGCGTAATCGTTCTCGATACAGAAATCATAGGTCTCGATGGAACCGCCGCCGGGAATGAAAACAGGCGGGCGCGGTGACTGTATGGGTTTCGGCCAACAGTTGGCATAGCGTAGCTGGGTGTAGCGGCCATTGAAGCTGAACGGCTCGTCTTCCTTCCAGGCCCGCATGATCAAGTCATGGGCTTCGGCATATTTCTCCCGGGTCAGGGCCGGGATTTGTCCATAGACATAATTGGTGTCCATGGAGGTACCGACGGGGAAACCCGCGACCAGTCGGCCGCCCGAGATAACGTCCAGCATGGCGAATTCCTCGGCCACCCGGATGGGCGGATTATAGAGCGCGATGGAGTTGCCCAACACTACCAGCGCCGCCTTCGATGTGCGCCGCGCCAGCGTCGCCGCCATGATATTCGGCGAGGGCATCAAGCCATAGGCGTTGGCATGATGCTCATTGACGCCAATGCCGTCAAAGCCCAGGCTTTCGGCATATTCCAGTTGGTCGAGATAGGTATTGTAGACCTCGTGCCCTTTTACCGGATCATACAGGCTGGATGGGATATCGACCCAGACGGAACGGTGCGTCTCGCGGAAATCTTCGGGCAGATGCGGCCAGGGCATCAGGTTGAACCAAGTGAACTTCATGACTTCCTCCTATAGTTTTGAGGAAAGCCTGTCGTCTTCAAACGGCAATGTCAATGTGGGAGGCGGCCGGTCCATGTTCCATAGACGTGGTCCCGGACCTTACATGACGCTCCGGTCTCTGTAATTCAGGCCGATTTCGTCCAATTCGGCCTGTTCCAGCTTGGCGGCGTGGTCTTTACGGCGCTTGGTTTCCCGCTCCAGCGCCAACTCGAACTTCTTGGCCTCGCGGAATTCAATGGCCATCTGCTCGGCGA
>JAPYPT010000442.1 GCA_029937535.1 Alphaproteobacteria bacterium | reverse complement strand
TGCCGAATTGGCGCCGGCAACCAGGGCGACCTGGCCATAGGTCGCCACCTGACCGACCGGGATCTGCCGCGCCACCTGATGGATTCGCTCTTCAAGCTCCCGTGACGCCATTTTTTCCCGCAGTTGCTCTCGACGTGGCCATATCGGCTCTCAAGCCCTTTTCCTCCCGCCAGCCTAGCCAAGGGCGATATTTTCTCGACCCGGTATATGCGGCATTATAACCTTTGGAGACGCCTGGGAATCGGAACAAAAAAAGAAAGTGCCGAGCATGCCCCGTCATATAAGTGAAGAGCATCTTTTCACCTTTGCCGTCATCGCCGATACCCATGTCACCGAGGAAGAAGCATCGGCCATCGGCGGCTACGATGTGGACACGGTAAAGCTGGGCGCGGCGCGATCGGCCCATGTGGTCGGCGAGCTCAATCGCCTGGCCCCCGACTTCGTCGTTCATCTTGGCGACATCACGCACCCCGAACCGGGCACGCCGGCCTACGAGGAGTCCGCCGCGCGTTTTCACGCGGTCTACGAAGCCCTCGAATGTCCGCTCTATCTGGTCGCCGGAAATCACGATATCGGCGAAAAAGCCTTTATCGGCGAGCCCCTGCCTCACCAGCAGGCCCAGCGTATCGTCAACGATGAGATGATCGCCGAGTACGAGCGGCATTTTCAGGCTCAATACTATTCCTTTGAACACCTTGACTGTCTGTTCGTGATCATCAACGGCATGATCGTCAACTCAGGCCTGGACTGCGAGGCGCGGCAGCGCCAATGGCTGGAAGCGCTGCTCTCCGCGAACCAGGGCCGGCGCGTCTTCATGTTTTCCCATTACCCGCCCTATCTGTCCCGTAGGGACGAGCCCGGCCACTACGACGCCACGGACGAGCCGGGCCGGTCCTGGCTGCTGGGGGTATTGGAGCGCCACAAGGTCGAAGCCTTTTACGCGGGACATGTCCATAATTTCTTTTTCAATCGCCATGGCGAGACCAATTGCTACGTGCTGCCGTCGGTCTGTTTTTTGCGTCATGACTACCACGAGCTGTTTCGCGTCGCGCCGGGCATGAAACAGGGGCGCCATGACGGCGCCAAGCTTGGCTATGCGGTTGTCCAGGTCCGGAGCGCGGGACATCTCAGTCACATCATCCGCACCCATGGCCGCACCGATGACCGGGCCGATGACGGGGCCGATGAGCCGGCCGATGACCCAGGCGGGGAGGCTGCCGCCCTGCCATTGGTTCATGGCCTGGCGCCGGATCGCCGGGGGATCGGCCTCTATCTCCGCCAGTCTTGGTGCGACAGCGCCGATATAGCCACGCCCTGGGGGCTGGATGCCTTCAGCCGCAAGCGTATTCGCAACGACTATCCGCTCTTGGCCCTGTGGGAGATGGGGGTGCGCGATCTGCGTGTGCCGCTCGACGATCTGGCGGATGCCGAGACGCGAAACCGCATGGCCGAACTGACCGCGCTCGGCCACCGCTTCACCGCCTATTCCTACGGATTGCCCAAGGGCGCGGCGCGGCGAGCCCTGATCGATCAGGGGCATATTTTGAGCGCCTGGGAAGTCATCGCCCCGACCACCAGCGCGCCCGGCCTGCTTGCCGGCATTGCCGCGCTGAAAGGCGGAACGCCGGTCTATTTCAACGCCCACCGGGCGGACGGGGAGGCGTTCAGCAGCTCCCATGGCCTTCACGCCGATGAGCGCGGCGCGGTCGAGGCGCTGCTTGCCCTCGACGGCGCGAAGGAGGCTATCGACGGCATGGTCTTCGGCATCGCCTGGCGCGAAGCACCGCTGCCGGCCATGTCATCGATCCGCAACAGCGTCGCCGGGTTGGGGGTCCGGGCGGCGGTCCATGTGCAGTTCGCCCACCGCACACCCCTGGGCCAGGACGAAACCGAGCGCCACGACGCCAACCGTATCGCCGAGGCCGTGATCGGCGCCCTGGCCCACGCGGATTTGTCGGTATGTCTCGATAATTTCACCGGCATCGATCGGGGTTATTATTTCAGTGGCGGCCTGGTTGACCGGCTTTACAACCCAACTCCCGGCGCCCACATCGTCCGCCACCTCCACGCCGCCTTGCCGGATGGATGCAAAATCGGTGCGGTGATTGAAAATGGCCAGGACCGCTTGATTGAGCTGAGCGAACCCGGCGGCGCGCTGCTCTTGCCCGCGGCGGATACCGGTCCGGCCACGCTGCAATCCGCGTCATCGCGCGCGACGGCGCACTGGATCGATCTGGCCAGCGGGAATAGTGCGCCAGAGCGGCCTTTGGGTCCCACACTGGTCATGCCCAAATAACAGACCCATTAGGTTCCAACACGAGCGGAGTTAGCGGTTGCCCGATGTGTCCGCGCCTGCATCTTGGTTAGAGACTAAAATAATTTGGCGGCCATCTTCCCGTACAGCCTAGAGCAACCCGCATTCAATTGGATTCCACACTACACGACAGTATTGCTGAGA
>JAPYPT010000441.1 GCA_029937535.1 Alphaproteobacteria bacterium | reverse complement strand
CCCATGCCGAATTTTCGCGGCAAGCGCTTCACCAATGCCCACGAAACCATGATCTGGTGCACCCCGTCGCCAAACGGCCGGGGCTATACCTTCAACTACGAGGCCATGAAGGCGCTGAACGAAGATCTGCAGATGCGCAGTGATTGGCTGCTACCCATCTGTACGGGCGGCGAACGCCTGAAGCGGAACGGCCAAAAGGCCCATCCCACGCAAAAGCCCGAAGCCCTGTTGCATCGGGTGCTGCTGGCCAGCAGCAATCCTGGTGATCTGGTGCTAGATCCGTTTTTCGGCACCGGCACCACGGGCGCGGTGGCGAAACATCTGGGCCGCGATTTCATCGGTATCGACGCCGACCCCGGCTACATCGATCTGGCCCGCCAGCGCATAGACGCGGTCATCCCCCTGGATGACCAGGATTTGGACGTTACGCCCTCGAAACGGACCCTGCCGCGCATACCGTTCGGCTGGCTGGTGGAACGCGGCATGCTGCGGCCCGGCGCCCAATTGTACGATGCCCGGCGTCGCTATGTCGCCTCCGTGCGGGCCGATGGCAGCCTGGTGGCGGACCGCGCGCGCGGTTCCATCCATCAGGTCGGCGCCGCCGTGCAAGGCGCCCCCGCCTGCAATGGCTGGACCTTCTGGTGTTTCGAGGACCGGGGCAAACTGGTTCCCATCGATCTGTTGCGGCAGCAACTTCGCGCCGAGCTGAATTAGCGCGGATCCGCGCTACAGGGCGTGATGCAATACCTTCTTCATGACCGTGGGCAGGGCCAGCTCGCCCAAGTCGGAAATTGGCTGCCAGCGCTCGTCCGCCCTGGCCTTTCGGCTGCCCGATCCGGTCCGCACGGATAGTTCAAGGCGAAAATGCGTAAAGGTATGGACCACAAGGCCCGGTACCACGCGCCAATGGGTCGATAGCGGCGCGAATTCAGCAACCTCGTCCTGCCGCCATGCCCCTTCGCGCCAGGGCGTGGAGGGGACCTCCATCATGCCGCCAAGCAGGCCTTTCTCCGGGCGCCGCCGCATTAACAGACGTCCCGCATCGTCGAACAGACAGAACGCCACGCCAAGGCGTGTTGGCCGCGCCGCCTTGGCCTGGCGTTGGGGCAGGCTGGCGGCTATTCCCCTGGCATGGCCCTGGCAGTCTTGAACCAGGGGACAGCGCGGGCACAGGGGCGCGCGCGGCAGGCAGACCGTGGCGCCCAGATCCATCAGCGCCTGGGCGTGATCGCCGGCCCGTCGTTCGGGCGTTAAACCCGCCGCCAGGCAGCGCAATTCCGCTTTCGAGCCCGGCAGAGGCGCCAGCACCGCGAACAGCCGGGCGACCACGCGTTCGATGTTGCCGTCCACGGGGCTGGCCTTGCGGCCAAAGGCAATGGCGGCGATGGCGGCGGCGGTATAGGGGCCAATGCCGGGCAGGGCGCGCAGTCCATCTTCGGTATCGGGAAACCGGCCGCCATGCGCGGTGGCCACCACCTTGGCGCATTTGTGCAGATTGCGGGCCCTGGCGTAATAGCCAAGGCCCTGCCAGGCGTGCAGCACCTCATCCAGGTCCGCTCTTGCCAGGCCCGTCACCGACGGCCAGCGCTGCAAAAAGTGCTGATAATAGGGAATGACCGTCTTGACCACGGTCTGCTGCAACATGATTTCCGACAGCCAGACCCGGTAGGGATCGGCCAAGGCGCCGGGTGGCGCGCGCCAGGGCAATTTGCGGTGTTGGCGGTCGTACCAGGGCAGCAGGTTTTTGACGGCGTCGAAAATTTGGCTTCACCAAAGTTTTATTGCCTATGTTGCGCTTGCAAGATGACGCGCGCCGCGTTCTGCCGCAAGATGGGGACCATGAATAACCGCCGCTTCAAAAGCCAACCCGTCGCCGCCGGCAGTATCCTTGGCCGGGCCACGGCGAATGCCCTGCGCCGACGCGGCTTCGGCGAGGGCGAGGTGATTTCCCGCTGGCCCGATATCGTCGGCCCGGAACTGGCGGCCTTGACGGCGCCTGAAAAACTGCAGCAGCGGCGCGGCGATGTGGCCGGCGCCATACTGCATATCCGCGTTGCGGGCGCGGCGGCGGTGGAATTGCAGCACATGGCGCCCCTGGTGCTGGAACGTATCAACGGCTTTTACGGCTACCGCGCCGTGGACCGCTTGAAATTGATCCAAGGGCCGCTGCCGGAGCCCAAGAAAGCCGCCATTGTGCCCAAAAGATCCCTGACTGGGACCGAATCGGCCTCTCTGGCGGCCCAAACGGCCCCGACAAAGAGCGCCGAATTGCGCCAGGCCCTTGAACGCCTGGGGGAAAGTGTTTTGCGCCGGCGGGCCGAACCGCCGAAAACCGACGATCCCGGGACTTGATTGCCCTGTTTTCGCCCCAATGTCTTGTCAAGGTACCTGTTCCGAGGCTTGTGAGAAGATCGCGGCGGGCCTATAATCAGCACCATATGTTGTGGGTAGGAGATGGAATGACCC
>JAPYPT010000134.1 GCA_029937535.1 Alphaproteobacteria bacterium | reverse complement strand
TCATCTTGAATGCAAAAGTCCGAGATGCAAGGCTGCAACAACAGAGTTGATGACCAAATTCTTGATTTGAACAGCCGCAAGCATTCGATATTTCGCGGCTAAAATTGGTTTGAACACTTAGAGAGGCCTGGACAGGCCTTGTCCGGCTTTTCTGTCCGGCGATTTGATGCTATATGGCCCGGCGCGCGGAAAACAGGGTTTTCCACGCGGCCCCGCGAAACCGGAATATGTCATGAACGATATTGCCGCCCAAGTGGCGCATCGCCGCACTTTTGCCATCATCGCCCATCCCGATGCCGGCAAAACCACATTGACCGAAAAGCTGCTGCTGTTCGGCGGCGCCATCAATCTTGCCGGCGCCGTCAAGGCCAAGGGCGCGGCCCGCCGGGCCCATTCCGATTGGATGAAGGTGGAACGGGAGCGGGGGATTTCCGTCGCGACCTCCGTCATGACCTTCGATTATGCGGATTGCACCTTTAATCTGCTCGACACACCGGGCCATCAGGATTTCTCGGAGGACACTTACCGGACCCTCACGGCGGTCGATAGCGCCGTCATGGTGCTGGACGCGGCCCGCGGCATACAGGAGCAAACCCGCAAACTGTTCGAGGTCTGCCGCCTGCGCGATGTTCCCATCGTCACCTTCATCAACAAGATGGACCGGGAGGGGCGCGACCCGTTCGACCTTTTGGACGAAATCGAACAAAGCCTGGCCCTTGATGTCACACCGGCCAGTTGGCCCATCGGCATGGGGCGCCGCTTTCAGGGTTGCTATGATCTGTTCTCGGACCGGCTGGTCCTGATGGACAAATCCGATAAAAACGTGATCAGCAAGGGCGAAGTCTGTTCCGGGCTGGATGATCCGAAGCTCGACGAGATGTTGGGCGATGCCGCCCATACCCTGCGCGAAGAGGTTGAGATGGCCAAGGGGCTGTGTCCCGACTTCGACCCAATCGCCTATCGCGAGGGCCATATGACGCCGGTTTATTTCGGCTCCGCCATCAATAACTTCGGCGTCCGGGAGCTCTTGGCCGGCCTGGCCAGGCTGGCCCCGCCGCCCGGTCCCCGACCCAGCGCAACCCGGCTAATCGAGCCGGATGAAGACAAAGTCTCCGGCTTCGTCTTCAAAATTCAGGCCAATATGGACCCCAAGCACCGCGACCGCATGGCCTTCATGCGGATCTGCTCGGGTCATTTCCGCAAGGGTATGAAGCTGAAGCATATCCGCAGCGGCAAGCAGATCAACATGCACAATCCGATCCTGTTTCTGGCCCAGGACCGGGGCACGGCGGAGGATGCCTATGCCGGCGATATCATCGGCCTGCCCAACCATGGCAACCTGCACATCGGCGACGCCTTGAGCGAGGGCGAGGAGCTGACCTTCATCGGTATTCCTTCGTTCGCGCCGGAACTGCTGCAACGGGTCGCCCCGGACGATCCCATGAAAGCCAAGCATCTGGGCCGGGCCCTCCAGCAACTGGCGGAAGAAGGTGCCGCCAGTGTGTTTAAGCCGCGCCTGGGCGCGAACTGGTACGTTGGCGTGGTCGGCCCCTTGCAATTCGACGTCCTGGCCGACCGCATTGCCGCGGAGTATGAATTGCCCGTGCATTTCGAGGCGACCAGCCTTTTCACCGCGCGCTGGGTACAAACAGAGGACGAGGCCCTGCTGAAGCGTTTTGCCGACAAGGAACGCGCGGTAGTGGCCGACGATCACGAGGGCGACCTGGTCCTCCTGGCCCGCAACGCCTGGCACCTGGACGACCTGACCCGTGACTGGCCCGACCTGACTTTCGCCGCGACCAAGGATCAGACGGCCTGATCATGGGCACTCCGCCCGCATCAAGTTCTTCGGTCTCGCGTTATATGCGGATGTCCCGATCATCGCTCCGTTGGCGCCCGGTTTGTAAGAATTGCGGGGCAATTCGATGAAATTATTCCATGGCGTCGCAAAGGACTTCAAAACCCGCGCGCCGCATTATCGCAGCGACTATACCAATGTTTTCAATCTTAAGATCGTAAGCGCCAGTTTCTATCTGTTCTTCGCCTGCCTGGCCAATGCGATTGCCTTTGGCGCCTTGTCCAGCGTCTTGACGGGAGGAGCAATCGGCATCATCGAGATGATGATCGCCACCGCCATCGGCGGCACCGCCTATGCGCTGTTGTCGGCCCAGCCGATCACCCTGTTGGGCGGCACCGGGCCCATCGTCATCTTCACCGCGCTGCTCTATGCCACCTGCAAGAATTTCGACGTCAGCTTCATCGCGGTGTATGCCTGGACCGGAATATGGTCGGGCATTATTCTGATCATCCTGTCGATCACCAATGCCTCGAACCTGATGCGGTATTTCTCCCGCTTCACGGACGATATATTCGCCGCCCTGGTGTCCCTGATCTTTGTTATCGAGGCGGTGAGGAGTGTCGGGGGCGGATTGTTCGGCGATCGCCTGGACCTGGGCGATGCCTGGTTTGCCGTTCTGTTGGCATTGGGCACCTGCGTCATCGCCTTTAGCTTGCGGTCCACGGTGCGGATCGGCAGACGGCCCCTGCCGGGCACCCCGATCCTCGCGGACTTCGCGCCGACCTTGGCAATCGTTATCATGAGCCTTCTTGCGATCACCCTATGGGGCGGCCAGGTTGAAGGCCCGGCCGTGCCGGCGGACTATGCCGCCACCTCCACGGGGCGGCCCTGGCTGGTGGATATCCTTGCCTTGCCGCTGTGGATCAAACTGGTCTGTCTGCTGCCGGCCACCTTTGCCGCCACATTATTGTTCCTGGATCAGAACATCACCTCGCGCATCATCAATGAAAGTAATGCGCCCCTGCAAAAAGGCCATGGCTACCATCTGGACCTGCTGTTGATCGGGACATTCACCCTGTGCTTTTCATTCTTTGGCCTGCCGTGGATCGTCGCGGCGACGGTGCATTCGGTCAATCACCTGAAAAGTCTGAGTATCGACGATCCGCATGATCTGAACGCACCCAGCCTGGCGGTATTCGAGACGCGGGTTTCCGCCCTGGTCATTCATCTGTCCATCGCGGCCTCTCTATTGGCGTTGCAATATGTTGCCATGATCCCCATGGCCGTGTTGCTGGGCCTGTTTATTTACATGGGGATTGTGTCCCTTTGGGGGAACGCCTTTTTTGCCCGGGCCCTTTCCCTGGTCTTGCCGGTGACGAAAGTCCATGGCCAGGACCGCCGCGTGCCGCGCCGTGTACGGAACCGGTTCACCTATCTGCAAGGCGGCTGTCTGGTGGTCCTGTGGGTCGTGAAATCAAGCGCCTTGGGAATCCTTTTCCCGTTCTTCATTGCACTTTGCGTACCCGTGCGGATATTCAGTTCCCGCTATTTCGAACAGAAATACCTGGGCCGGCTGGACGACTATGACGGCGGTCAAAGCAGCGAAATCTGACCGACGCCATAGTCAGCCGGAACGCCCCGCTTTATTAGAGCGTTTTCAACTAACGTTGAATCGCCAAGCCGCCCGCTCCCCCTCCCGGCCACCCACTGGGATCATGATTGATGGGTGGCCGGGAGGGGGAGCGGGTGGCCCGGCCGCATTGGAAATGCTTTAATTTTCCTTGTAGTTGCCCGGAAACATATTGCGCAGGGCGTTGTCGTCCATCTCGGTCTTGAAGGTGTGGCGGTCCTTGATGGCGATGGCTCGCTCGGCGGCGGGGCGGGCGTTTATTTCATCCACCAGGCGCTTCAGGTTCGGCAAACCCGGCAAGGCATCCTCACCCAAAACAACAGGCAGCAAACGGGCCCAGCCCCAGGCGGCCATATCGACAATGGTGTAGGTATCGCCCAGCAAATAGGGCCGCTCGCCAAGGCGGGCATCCAGGATACCGTAGTGACGCTGCGCCTCGAAACGGTAGCGGTTGATGGCATAGGGCAGTTTCTCGGGCGCGTGATGCTGAAAATGCACGGCCTGGCCCGAATAGGGGCCAATACCCGTGGCCACGAACATCAGCCAGGACAGCAATTCACCCCGGGCCGCGGGATTGTCCGCCGGCATGAATTTCCCAGTCTTTTCGCCCAGATAGAGAAGAATGCCATTGCTGTCGAACACGGTGACGTCGCCATCGACGATGGCCGGCACCTTGGCGTTGGGATTGATCGCCGTATACGACATTTTGTGTTGGTCGCCCGCCCGTCCGTCGATGGGGATGGCTTCGTATTCAAGGCCGGCTTCCTCCAGAAACAGCGCCACCTTCATTGGATTTGGCGCGGCGTTATAATAGAACTTCAACATCTTTCCTCTCCCCAGTTCTCTTCGATGCGGCCCCATTGCGATTGGTGGCCGGCGAAAATATAATCCAGCCCATGCAGGACCATATTTTCCAAGCGGACGACATTAACGGCATTTTGGCGAACATTGCCAGTCACGGCTTCGCCATCATCCCCGAACTATTGGATTGTGCCGGACGCCAGGACGTGCGCGACGCGTTGGCGGCGCACCGTACCGGCCTGCGCGGCCGCAATGATTTTGAAGGCTACCAAACGGAGCGGATCTACAGCCTGCTGGCGCGGGGCCGGGTTTTCGCCGATTTGACCGAAAACCCAACAATTCTGGCCGTGCTGGACCGGATGCTGGAGCCGAACTATTTGCTCTCCGCCGGGCTGTCCATCGATCTGCACCCGGGCGAGACGCCGCAGGCCCTGCATTTCGATGATTCCTTCTATAACGTACCCCGTCCGCGGCCGGCCATCGGCATAAGCGTAATTTGGGCGATCGACCCCTTCACCGACCGGAATGGGGCAACCCAACTGATCGCCGGCAGTCATGCCTGGGGCGAGACAACACCCGGCGGCGTCCCCGACGACCGGGAAATCGCCCTGCCCCGCAGCGGTCCCGCCTATCTGGCGCCGGTCATTGAGGATCTGGAAAGCCTGTTGCTGGACGCGGTAATTCCGGCGGGGTCCGCGCTGATTTTCCCCGGCACCCTATGGCACCGGGGCGGCGGCAACCGCTCGTCGGCGAGGCGTCTGGCCGTCACCCTGCAATATTGTGCACCCTGGGCCCGCCAGCAGGAAAATATGTTTCTGGCCGTGCCGGACGATATTACCCGAAGTTTGTCGCAACGTGTTCGCGCCTTGATGGGTTATTCCATACATCCGCCGTTCATGGGTCACGTCGATAGCGTGCATCCCGAAAAATATTTGAAAAGACCAGAGACCTCGGAACAATAATCATCATCCGTTTCCTCGTGGGGCCCAGGACAGCCGGAGACGGACGGCCAGCCGCGCCGGTCGACGGCATGGTTGTTGAATTTCCTGGATCGAAACAAGACCGCCCCGTATAAGAATTTTCGATGTTGAGGAAGAGTCACGGCAAGAGATAGCTGTGTCCGAAACAAATGGGCCAATGTAAATGCGGATTAGCTATCGCGCCCACGGCGGCGCATTGGATTATTGGCAACGGCGCTGGGACGGCGTCGCCGTCGATAGCGGCGAGATCAATCTGAACCGCTATCCGGGCCTTTACGCGGAACGAACGATTAATGCCACGCGGCCCGATGGCCCGGTGCTGGAAGCAGGCTGCGGCGCGGGCCGGGTGCTGCGCCATTACCACGAACGGGGCGTACCCATCATCGGCATGGATTTCATCGCCTCCGTATTGGCCGCGATCAAGGGGGAAGATCCCGGCATTCCCCTCACGGCCGGTGATATTACCAAACTGCCCTTTCCCGACGAGAGCTTTTCCGCCGTGCTGGCGTTCGGTCTGTATCATGGCCTTGAAAACCATCTGGAAGACGCCATGGCGGATACCCGCCGCATCCTCAAGCCCGGCGGCCTGTTGTGCGCCAGCATGCGGTTGGACAATCTGCAAAACCGGGTAACCGACAATATGGCGGAAGGCGCCATGGCGGAGGGGCCAAGGAGATTTCACAAACTGAACCTGACCAGCGGTGAATTCAAAACCCTGGTCGGCGACGCCGGATTTGAAGTCTTGAACGTCAACTATGTCGAGAACATGTCGTTTCTGTACAAATATTCCATTCTGCGTCATGCCAGCCAGCGGGTCTTTCAGGAAAGCGCGGCCAGGGGCGCGGGCTATCGCTTCAATTTGGCGGGCAATGCATTGCAGCGCCTGGCGATGACCATGATGCCCGCACAAATGGCCAATCTGGCGGTGATTACCGCGCGTGCCGTCTGATTGCCGAAAACTGGCGTTGGTTCAAGATTTCGGGTCCGGCTCCGATCCCGCCGCCAGCAGCTTGAAGGCGCCTTGCGCCGTGGCAATCGCATTGCCCGCGGCATCCTCGATACGGCCCTCGCAGAAACAGGTTCGTTTGCCGCCCCCCGTGGTTTCCGCCCGCAGGGTCAAGGGGTCTTTCCCGGCGCTGGTGATAAAGTTCAAGGACAGGCTGAGCGTAATCGAAAAACGGCGCTGCGCCGGGTCCGGGTGCGAGCCGGCGGCGATTGTCATGATTACGTCCATCAGGCCCGCAATGATGCCGCCGTGCAGCATGCCCTTGATATTCAAATGCTCCGGCCCGGCCAGGAACGTCGCGGTGGCGCTGCCGATACCCCGTTCGATGTTCCGGGTGCGCAAACTGGGGGGTTGATTACTGGACGCCGCGCCGGGCGCCGTTGCCATGGTAGTCGTATCATTCATAAGCCGCCGCCTTTTACAAAGCGGCACTCTCGCAGCCCCGCGATAGCCTGCTATTATCAAATACCGCGCTAACCTGGCAAGGATTACGGAGTACAAGACATGCAGTTCGAGACCATTTTGCAAGACAACGACGGACCGGTTGCGACCATTACCATGAACCGGCCGGACGCGTTGAACGCCTTGAACGGCCAGGTATTTCGCGACCTGACCGATTGTCTGCTTGGCATTGCCAAGGACAGGGAGATCCGGGTGGTTGTTATCAAGGGCGCGGGCGACCGGGCCTTTGTCGCGGGTGCCGATATCAAGGAAATGGCGGCGAGCGAGGGAGCAGCCCCGACGGGCAGCGAACGTTCTTATTTTGGCATGCACGTCTATGACCAGATCCGCCATATGCCCCAGCCCGTGATCGCCTCAATCAACGGTTATGCCCTGGGCGGGGGTATGCTGCTGGCCATGGCCTGCGATGTCAGGGTCGCGGCCGATAGCGCGACCTTTGGTTACCCGGAAATCAAACTGGGTATTTTTCCAGGCACGGGCGGCACCATTTTGCTGGACCGCCTGATCGGACCCGCCAATGCCCGTTCGATCTGCCTGACCGGCGAATTGTTTGACGCGGCGCGGGCCTATCAATTGGGCTTGATCACCCACCTGGTGGCAAGGGACGAACTGGCGGGGGAGACGGCGCGACTGGCGGCACTGATGGCCGGCTACAGCCCCGTCGCCTTGCGGGAAACCAAAAATGCCCTCAATGCGTCCATGGAAATGGATTTCGAAGCGGCCCGCGAGGCCGAAATAGCCGCCCACGCCCGCTGTTTTGCCTCCAATGACCGGGTCGAGGGCATGAAGGCCTTCGTTGAGAAACGCTCACCCAGATTTCGCGGCGACTAGATCGAATAAGTCGCCCTGCGGACCCGCCGGCCCGGTCGCGGCAACCAGTTGCCGGCGAGCGTTATCATCACTACCCAGCAAACGATGACTGGGCAACCGCACCGTTACGGTCGTGCCTTTGCCTGGCGCCGATTGGATTGACAAACTACCGCCATGCAGCTCACACAGGTGACGGGCCAGGGGTAATCCCAGCCCCGTGCCCTCGAACCGCCGCGAGAAGGAGCTGTCCAGTTGCGCGAACGGCGTCAAGGCCATGGGAATATCCTCCGCCTTCATCCCGATACCGGTGTCCCTCACCCATAATTCAACATAGTCTTCGCTGCCGTCCCGATCACGGGCAAGACCGGTGCCAATCGTGACACGGCCATCTTCGGGCGTGAATTTTATCGCATTGGTTAGCAGATTGATGACAACCTGCTTCAAGGCCCGTTGGTCGGCATGGATCAGGTCGACGCTGGCATCAATTTCCGTCAAAATTTTGACGCGGCCCTTATTGGCCCGTTCCCGGGACAAACGCATGGTCACATCCACCACGTCGGAAAGCAGGAACTGTTCCTCCAACAGTTCGAGATGGCCCGCCTCTACCTTGGCCAGGTCGAGCAGATCATTGATGATGGACAGGAGATGTTGGCCGCTATCGTTGATATCCTGGGAATATTCCAGGTATTTCGGCGTGCTCATGGGCCCGAACAGCTCGTCCTTGAGAATTTCCGAGAAGCCAATAATGGCATTCAGCGGCGTACGCAGTTCGTGGGAGGTATTGGCCAGGAATTCCGACTTCGCCCTATTCGCCAGTTCAGCCTGTTCCTTCGCCACGCGCAGCGCCTGTTCGGAATGCTGTTGTTCGGTGCTATCCTGGCACACGACCAAAATGCCGCCGCTTGGCATCGCGAAGGTTCGGAATTCAAGGATGCGGCCATTGGGCCGGATGCACCGATAGGAATTCGGCAGTTTGCCATATGCAATTTCAATATGCGCCTCGACCAACGCCTCAACCTCGCCAGGGCCAAACTCACCATTTCGGGCGTTCTGCCGCAAAAGATCGCGCAGATCGTGGCAATCGGCCACCTGGTCCGGATCAAGGCCCTGTAATTCCAACATAACCTCGTTCATGGCCACGACGCCGCCGTCGCCATCAATAAAGGCAATGCCTATATCCAGATTGGCGAAAATCGCCTCCAGTTCACTCGAGTGCCGCTGCAAATCCTGACGATCCCGCTTCGAAGCTGTCACGTCGGTAATGGTGATCGAGACACCCCCTTCCGGCATGGGATTGCGCCGAACGTCCAGGGTTTGTCCATTTCGGCCGGTCATTTCATGCTGCGCCGGATCGCACGCCATTATATCCTTGACCCGATCGGCAATAAATTCCGGACTGTTGTTTTCAAAGATGCCGGCGTCGGTGAGATTGGCGCAAATTTCCCCTATCGTAACGTCGACCGCCGCGATCTCCGATGTTATACCGAGCAGATCGAAATACCGCTGGTTCCACGTCAACATGCCACCATCGGCATCCAGCACCAGTACACCTTGATCGATACTTTCCAATGAGGTGTGCAACAGCTCCGATTTCTCATCCAAGGCCCAGCTCTGTTGTTTTTGTGTGGTTATATCCACACAGGTCAACAGCCGGCCGCCTTCTTCGATGTCTTGCTCGCATATTTGCAGGCTGCGGCCATCGGTCAGGCTCACCTCCCACTCTACTTTGCCGTTTTCGGCGCGGGCGGCGACATCGCGCAAAAACGCCGGCACCCGGTCCGCCGCATCAACAAAAATCCCGGCATCCGCCAAGGTGCGAAAAAAATCGAGACGGGACAAATTCTGATGGTTGAGCCCATGCATCACGGGCAACATTTGCAACAACATGCCATTGATTTGGCCCAGACGATCACCCGCGTCGAAATAGGCGACGGCGATGGGCAGCGCTTCAACGATGTCAGCACCGTAACTTGGCTTTATAGCGGCATTCTTGACCCGCCAGGCGTGCATAAATACCACCGCAAGTACGATGCCACCCAAGGCGCCCAATGCCAGCAGTATGGTTCCCAACGCTGTCATCAACCCTATTTTCCTCATTTCGCCAACATAACCGGGGGAGCGAGACGCAGACTGCCGCCTATTCGCCGCAAGCGTGCGGGAATCGGCTTTTACTACAGGTAGCCGGGTTAAGTTAACGGAAGGTTAATGAATCCTTAATTGACTTGCCTCGATGCCTCCAAATGACCCATCCTTTGACATGGTGACAACCAGCCGTCTTAAGAAATTGTTATCGGAAATCCGCCAATGCCGCCTTTGTGAGGAGCATCTGCCGCTCGGTCCCCGGCCGGTACTGCGCGCCGGCGCGGCGGCACGGTTGATGATCGTTGGCCAGGCGCCGGGCACCAAAGTCCATGCCAGCGGCATACCCTGGGATGATCCCAGCGGCGAGCGGCTGCGCCACTGGCTGAATATCGACAAGGTAACGTTTTATGACCAGGACAGGGTCGCCATCATACCCATGGGATTTTGCTATCCCGGCCGTCTGCCGAAAGGCGGCGACCGCCCGCCCCGGCCCGAATGCGCGCCGGCCTGGCATCCGGCACTATTGGAACAGTTGCCCCGCATCGAACTGACCGTGCTGGCGGGGGCCTATGGGCAAAAACGCTTCCTTGGCGCCAAACGGGGCAAGACTTTGACCGAGACCGTACGGGCCTGGCGCGATCACGCACCGGATTTTATGCCCCTGCCCCACCCGTCGTGGCGCACGGTGGGCTGGCAAAAACGCAATCCCTGGTTCGACGAGGAAGTCCTGCCCGAGTTACGCCGGCGGGTAGCCGAGCTGCTTTGAATTCCAGTCCTAATCGAGGCAAAAGCCATGGCGGCGAAGATAGTCCGCCAGGTCGTCGCGTTCCCGCACGGACACCTGGCGCGTCTTGTCTTCCGACCAGCCGTAAAAATCAGGGCTGCCATGTTCCCCCGTCATCCGGTATTTTTCAGGCGGGATCGTATAGATGCCATTGCGCCGCTGGTCATAGGCGTCAATTTGCGCGGCGAGTTCACTGTCGTCATATTCGTCTTCGTGAACGATCATTTCCGGCGGCAGCCGGGTCGAGGTAAAACCGGCATGAGAGGGATGGCCCAGGCACATGCCGGCAACGGGGAATACATGATCGGGAAGCGCAGTAATTTCGGCGATGGCGTCAATGTGATTGCGCACCACGGAGATTGGGCAACAGCCCAGCCCGGCGGCTTGCGCGGCGGTAATGAAGTTTTGCATGGCCAGGGCCGTATCCACGGCGGCGTTCAGAAAGGCGTCCAGATGATCGTTGGCGAAGGGATGGCCGCGCAACTCGCCCAAGCGTCGGATGCGCCGGCTATCGCCGCAGAACAGCAAAAATACCGGACAGGTGCCAATCCAACCCATCTCGGGCATCAGCGCGGCGATGGCCTGGCGCTTACCCTGGTCCCGCACGCGGATAATGGCGACCTGTTGCAAATCCGACTTGGCGGGCGCGGAAAGGGCGCAGGCATACAACAAGTTCAAGGTTTCATCGCCTACCGGGGTGTCGAGAAATCGACGATGGGTGCGATGCGACAGCAGGTTGGACAGCGTATCCCGGCCTGGCGCATCTTCCCCGGCCTCCGCCACATCCACCGCCATGCCGAAACGCTGCGCCGCAAGATCCGCCAGTTTGCTCATATCGCCCCTACCTCCCAAATCAGAATGCCCGGCCATCTTAAGGCATTTGCCGTCACATTGTGCGCCCTTGTCTTGCTGGGCGCCTGCGGTCCCCGGGTACAGGATTTTCAGCCGGGCCTGATGACGCCGGATCTCCAAGACGGCGCCTTCGTGACCGAGGATGGCAAGGCGCTGCCGCTCCGAACCTGGCCGGCCGGGGACACCGCGAAGGCCGTGCTGGTGGCGCTGCATGGCTTTAACATGCATGGCAGCTATTTCGACGATCCCGCCACCTGGTGGGCGGCGCGCGGCATCACCACCTATGCCTACGATCAACGTGGCTTCGGCGCCTCGCCCGAAGCGCGAATTTGGGGCGGATCGAAGGCCATGGCCGCCGACGCCAGGGCGCTGTTAGAGCTGATCGCCCTGCGTCATCCCGGCAAGCCCATTTACCTGTTGGGCGACAGCATGGGCGCGGCCATCGCCGTCCTGGCGATGTCGGAGCCTGATCCGCCCAAAATCGCCGGCCTGATCCTGGTGGCGCCGGGCCTGTGGGGCGGCAAGTCCATGCATCCCGTGTTGCGTTTCAGTCTGTGGCTGTCGGCCCATATCATGCCGTGGAACACCGCCACGGGTAGCGGCTTCAAGCGCCGGGCATCCGATAATATTCCCATGCTGCGCGCCCTGGGCCGTGATGAACTGGTCATCCGCCACACCCGTATCGATGCCGTCTATGGCGTAACCCAGCTTATGGGCCGGGCCTATGAGGCGGCGCCGGACCTGAACCTTTCCACCCTGGTGTTGTATGGCGAGCGGGATGAAATCGTACCCGCCGGCCCCGTATACGACACGCTTGCCCGCTTGCAAGGGCAGCCCAGTTTCGCGCTGTATCCGGACGGCTGGCATATGCTGTTGCGGGATTTACAGGCCGAAGTGGTCTGGCGGGACATCGCCGCCTGGATATTGGACCCCGCCGCGCCTCTCCCGTCCGACGCACAGAAAAATTAGTAAGCGCTTGTTAATACAGATCTGCTACCAATTTTTCCTTGGCTATGAATGATGTGAGTTTAGGAAGATGACCCATTTCCTGATTACCGATGAAAATCCCGAAGGCAGCCGTTTGGAGGATGTCCTGGACAGGGTGCGTGGTGACATTATCAAACGGGCTGTCCTGATCGTTGATGACGACCGGCCGGAAGCCCGAAAGGTCCTGTCCAACAATGTCCAGATCATGTCCATGTTGTCCGAATGCATCGCCCTGGCCGAGGAAAATACCTTGATCTTGACCAAGGCCTTCGGTCCCAGCCGCCCCGGGCAACCGCGCATCGGCACCGGCTGACCAACCGCCGTTATTGGCGAACGCGGCCAGTCGGCGTAAACTGCCCCCGGAAGACATTTGTTTTGTGGGGACCAGGATTACGTCATGGCAGAATTCATTGAGCAATTACGGGACATTGTAGGTGACCGCGGCCTGGTTCTGAAGGAGGAACTATCGGGTCGTTCCGCCGGTTACCGTCATCCCGACAAGACCTTGGATGCCAAGGTTCTGGTTCGCCCCGCCAACACGGACGAAGTCGCCGCGGTGCTGAAACTGTGCAACGACAATGGCCAGGCCGTAGTCAGTCAAGGCGGCCTGACCGGCCTGGTCGACGGCAATGTCGCCAGCGAAGATGAAGTTATTCTAAGCCTGGAGCGCATGCGCGAAATCGAGGAGATCGACCCAGCCTCCGCCACCATGACGGTGCAAACCGGCGTCACCCTGCAAACCGTGCAGGAGGCGGCGGACGAGGCGGGATTTTTCTTTCCCCTGGATCTGGGCGGGCGCGGCACGGCCACCTTGGGCGGCAATATCTCCACTAATGCGGGGGGCAACCGGGTGGTGCGTTACGGCATGGCCAGGGACATGGTTCTGGGCCTGGAAGCGGTGCAAGCCGATGGCACGGTGTTGAGCGCCCTGGGCAAGATTATCAAGGACAATGCCGGCTACAACCTGAAACACCTCTTTATCGGCAGCGAAGGTACCTTGGGCGTCGTAACCCGCCTGGTGCTGCGCCTGCGCCCGAAACCGGCCAGCCAGCAGACCGCCTATTTAGCCCTTGATGAATTCGGCAAACTGCCCCAGCTCCTGAATTTCTGTAACAGCCGCTCGGGCGGAAGCCTCTCCGCATTCGAGGTCATGTGGCAGGACTATTTCGAGCTTGTGACCTCGCGGCCCGGCGCGGCCCAGCCGCTGTCCACTGAATATCCATTTTATGTCTTGATGGAGGTCATGGGCGGCGATCGGGACACGGACGGCGAGCGCTTTGAAAATATGCTGGCGGGGGCAATGGAAGACGGCCTGGTGGTGGATGCGGTGATCGCTAAATCCGAAGGCGAGCGCCTGGCCATGTGGGCGCTGCGGGATGATGTGGAAAGCCTGCGGACGTGGGGTCCCACCATCGGCTTCGATGTCGGCCTGCCCATCGCCTCCATGCCCGATTATCTGGACGAAATCGATGTTCCCATCGCCGCTGAGTGGCCGGAACGCAAGCGCGCCGTGTTCGGTCACCTGGGCGACGGCAACCTGCACATTGTCTATGCCGTGGGCGAGGCCGGCGACAACGCCAAGAAGCTGATCGATGACGCGGTCTATCTTCCCCTGGCCAGCCGGGGTGGCTCGGTCTCGGCCGAACATGGCATTGGCTTACAGAAAAAGGCATATTTGGAGGTCTCCCGCAGCGCGGCGGAAATAGCCCTGATGAAGCAATTGAAGGGCATGATGGATCCCAACAATATCCTCAATCCCGGCAAGATTTTTTCGTGAGCGATTGGTTGAACCGGTATTCCCTCGCCAATCTTTTCCGCCATGGGCTGACCGGCCACCGGGGCTGGAAACCGGCCTGGCGCGACCCGGAACCTAAGCCTGAGTAC